>JBMYWO010000078.1:0-8411 GCA_049607505.1 Polaribacter sp. | reverse complement strand
GTTTACTCTGTATGAGACCCTTGCAGGGAGACAAACAGTATGGAAAAACAAGAATTTTTAAAGGGTTTACCTCATTACAAACAACATAGATTCTCAATTTTTTTTTAAACCTCAAACACTTTTTTCATCACTTGAATACTTTGATTAACGGAAGTTTCTTCTTCTTTTAAATGCTTTACAAATTGGGTAGTAATTTTTTGTATAAAACGTGAGGTAAGTATTTCTGCTTGGTCTTCATCAAAATTTTTAATTTTCTTTTTATGAAAAGCAATTTCGTCTTTTTGTATATTTTTTAAAGATTGTTTTAAGGCAGTAATGGCAGGCGTAAATCTTCTATGATTCAACCAATCGTTAAATTCCTGTTTATGAGTTTCTATAATGGCTTCCGCAAGCGGAATTTCTTGTTGACGAATTGCTAAGGTTTCATCTGTGATTTTTGATAATTCATCAATATTTACTAGAGAAATATGTTCAAAATTTGTAACATTTTTTGCTACATTTTCAGGTATCGATAAATCTAAAATCAATAATTTTTTATCTTTTGAAATGTGATTTTTGGTAATTGTTGGTTTTTCTGCACCCGTAGAAACAATTAACACATCTGCTTTGATAATTTCTTCGGTTAAATTTTCGATGGTCGATTTTCTAATAGAGGTATGTTCTTTAACGAATGCTGAAGCTTTTTCTTCAGTTCTGTTGATTAAACAAATTTGTTTGTTTTGTGTATATTTTGCTAGGTTTTTACAAGTATGTTTTCCCATTTTTCCCAAACCAAAAACTAAAATATTTTTTGAATTATAATCAGGTAAATTCGAAATAATATATTGAACAGCAGCGTAAGAAACGGATGTTGTGCCAGAACTTAACTTGGTTTTATTTTTTACTTCTTTACTTGCTTGGAGTACATTATTTAATAATCTTTCTACAAAAGCATTGGTAGTTTGTTGTTTTTTTGCAAGTTTAAAAGAGTGTCGTAACTGACCAACAATTTCATAATCTCCTAAAATTTGACTCTCAAGCCCTGTACCTATTCTGAATAAATGCTGAATGGCTTCTTGATTTTTAAAAATGGTAGAAATCTTTGCAAACTCTTCTACTGTACCTTCAGAAAATTTACACAATAATTGAATTAATTGATAAGGATGTGCTGCAAAACCTGAAATTTCTGTTCTATTGCAAGTTGATAAAACAAAAGTACCTTCAAAATTATTTTGCTTCGCTTGGTGTAGTAGAGCAATTTGATGCTCTTTTGACAGAGAAAATTTACCACGCAATTGAACATCAGCTTTTTTATAGCTAACACCAATATTATAAAAATTTGTTTGCTTGTTTTCTCTCATTTTATTTTAAGCACATCAAAAATAAAAACTCTGTCCGTATAAAAATGTCGCTGAAAGTACTTTTTATAACGATATATGTTTTTTAGATGTTTTTTATGCGAAAAACTTGCAAGAAGTATTATTTTTGTAGGGTATCTAACAGTTTTGATTTTTGTTAAATAGAATCATTCTAAATAGAAATAAATTAATATCATTTGTTTGTATGATAAAAAATGTCGGTAAAAGTACTTTTGAAGAACTCAATTTAGAAAACGGTTTTTATGTGCTTCATTTTCAGAATGAAAGCGATGAGAACGAAAGTTTTGTAAGAGATATTGATAGTACTTTTATTCAAATCCATTTTTGTCTAAAGGGAAGTTCTAAATTTCTTTTTAATAACAGTTCTTATGCTTTTGATGTGTTAGATAATAGGTCTATTTTATTGTATAATCCACAAAGAAAATTGCCCATAAATTTAGAACTCAAACCAAAAACTACATTACTTTCCGTATTAATATCTATTGAGAAATTTCATTCTTTATTTTCTAAAGAAGCAAGTTATATTCCTTTTTTAAGTGATGAACATAGCAACAAAAAATACTATGACGATTCAGAAATAAAACCAACAGTTGCTATTGTTTTACAGCAAATTATCAACTCAAATAGCAATAGTTCTATTCGAGATTTGTATATAAAAGGAAAAATTTATGAATTGTTGAGTTTGCATTTTCAAAAAGATGAAACTGCTGATGGCGAATATTGTCCGTTTTTGGTGGACGAACAAAATGTTTTAAAAATAAGAAAAGCGAAAGAAATCATTATTGATAGAATGTCTGAACCACCAAGTTTACAGGAATTGGCAAATGAAATTGGGCTGAATATCAAGAAGTTAAAAGAAGGATTTAAGCAGATTTATGGTGATACTGTGTATAGTTTTTTGTTTGATTATAAAATGGAATATGCACGAAAATTATTAGAAAGTAATCAATATAATGTAAATGAAGTGGGTGTGAAAATTGGCTATAGTGCTGCTAGTCATTTTATTGCAGCTTTTAAAAAGAAATTTGGAACTACGCCAAAGAAATACACAAAAAGCTTATAGCCCGCTCTAACCCTCCAAAAGGGAGGAAATAAAAGCCTATCCTAACCTTTCCAAAGGAAAGGAATTTGTTACGGAAGCAACATGAAAAAATAAATAATTAAAATATCCGCACAGATTTTTTCCCCTTTGGGGAAATTAAAAGGGGAAAATGAAACAATTAACACATTCCGACATCCAAAACAATAAGAAACAATTTCCCATAACAATTGTTTGTGATGCGATTAGAACACCAGAAAATATTGGGATGTGTTTTAGAATTGCTGAAAGTTTTGGTGTAGAAAAAATATTTTTACACGAAAATTCTCCATCAGTAGAAAATAGAAAAGTGATAAATACTGCAAGAAATACCATCTCACAAATTCCCTATGAATTGTATTCTGATTTTGAGCAAGTTATTCATCAATTAAAAAAAGAAGGAAACACCATAATTGGAATAGAAATTACTGATGAAAGCATCAACATTCAAGATTTTAATTTTGCTTCCGAAGAAAAAATCGTATTACTTTTGGGTAGTGAAAGAAATGGGATTCAAAACATCAATTTAGTTGATAAAACGATTGCAATACCTATGTATGGAAGAAATTCGTCTATGAATGTAATTCATAGTTTGGCGATTGTGTTGTATGAAGTGACGAATAGCCTCTCCCAACCTCTCCAAAGGAGAGGAGTTGAGCAACGTAACGAAATAAAAAAGAACAAATAACCAAAACCTCCGCCAACAATTCCCTCCCTTTGGGAGGGCTGGGTGGGCTTATATATGAAAGGAGTTTTACTAAACAATTTAGGATCGCCAGATTCTACAGAAACAAAAGACGTAAAAAAATATTTAGATGAATTTTTAATGGACGAGCGTGTCATTGATATTCCGTATTGGAAACGATGGTTGCTTATTAAAGGAATTATTTTAAAAGTTCGTCCAAAAAAATCAGCGGCTGCGTACAAAAAAATTTGGTGGAAAGAAGGTTCGCCATTAGTAGTAATTTCAGAACGCTTTACTAAAAAAGTTAAAGAGAAAGTTGATATTCCTGTTGCTTTGGCTATGCGCTATGGCTCTATGAGCATGGAAAAAGGAATTGCAGCATTGGTAAATAAAGGCGTAACAGAAATTTTTTTAGCACTATTATATCCTCATTATGCTATGTCTTCTTATGAAAGTGTGGTTGTAAAAGCGGAAGAAATTTTGGCTGAAAAATATCCAAATGTGAAATTAGATACATTGCCTCCTTTTTATAATGAACCTAATTATATAAAAGCGATGAGTGATACTATTGCAGCTCATTTAAAAGGTTTTGAGTACGACCATATTTTGTTTTCATATCACGGAATTCCTGAGCGTCATATTAAAAAATCTGACCCAACAAAAAGTCATTGTAAAATAGATGGTTCTTGTTGTGAGCGTAATTCTGTAGCACATCATACTTGTTACAGACATCAATGTTTTGAAACTACAAAAGCCATCGCAAAAGAGTTAAATTTAAAAGCAGGAACGTATAGCAATTCGTTTCAATCTCGACTGTTAAAAGACCCGTGGTTAAAACCTTATACAGATTTTGAACTAGAGAAATTTCCGAAAGAAGGAAAGAAAAAATTAGCAGTCATTACACCTGCTTTTGTTGCCGATTGTTTAGAAACTTTAGAGGAAATTGCCATGGAAGGTAAAGAAGATTTTATAAAAGCTGGTGGTACAGATTATAAACATATACCTTGTATGAATGATAATGATGATTGGGTAAATGTAATGGTTGGTTGGATTGAGAAGTGGAAAACAAAGTGAATGATATAAAGGGCAAAATTCATATTTATTTTTTGCCACTAATATTGCTTTCGGAAGTTACGGGTGTTTACACATTTTTTTAAGATCTGATTATAAAGATTTCAAGGTAATTTTAAATCAGTGATTATTAATTTTATGGCTTTAGTAAAATTCAAATAATTTTTTAAAGCCTATTTTAATAGGTGCTTTTTAGTGTATAAAATATTGTCATAAGTTATTACTTTTACCCCAAATAATCCATAAATTATGTTAAATAAATTTAGTTGATATTGCTTAATATCTAAAAGATTTATTTGATTATTATTCTACTTTTATTCTTAATTTTGGGGTGTGGAAGAAATAATGCAAGGTTGGTGGATTGATAATCTAGATTACCAAAAAATATAAATTATTTATTATTGAGTAATAAATTTAAAATCAGTATTTTATGCTAAATGTTTTATAAAATCTTATAAGTTTCTAAAAACTATTATACGTTGATAATGAGTTTATTACGCTGTTTTAAATCAAAAACAAGTATTTTTTATTATGTATTTAATTAAATATCATCTTTTGTAAAATTAAAAGAAGTAAAGATTTCTTTATCCTTATTTGACCTTTTAATTGGTATTCCTATTTTTTCCATTATTAAATGATAGGCATATTTCTGTCTTTCAGCAGTTGTAATTATAGTACTAGCTTCACTATCCCAAAACACTTCATTCCAAACTTTAGACTCTAGATTGAAGTCTGCATTTGAAAAATAACTATATACATCTTTAGATTTATTATGATACATACCTGCTGCTTTAAGTATTTTAAAAAATATTTCTTGTCCAATAGGTCTAAAAATCAAGCTAGTTTTTTTATCACTTCTATTAATAGAAGTATTGTTTTCCAACATATTATTTAGTTGTGTAAAAGTCTCAAAAGTTTTATTAAAAATTGAAGTAAGTTTTTTGTAACATATATCTAATTTCTTTTCTTTAATTCTGTTATTAGTAAATTCCTTCTTATTAAATCCATTTGTCAAACATACACTTGTTATTCTAACTTCACATAATAACAAAACAACAATATCATATAGTTGAATAATATTTGTAAAAGAATCTGTATTATTTGGGTTAATTGATTTATTACCATTTATTAAAATTTTGCCATCAAACTTTTTGTACTTCTCAACTAACCTCCTTGTTAAAATCGCACAATTATCATCTTCACTTAAAGCTATAATTTCTTTTTTATTAACTGGTTTTGCATATCTGTTTAAAGTTGAAAACAACCTTCTTGTTCGTTCTTTTCCAACCTCATCTGTACGATGAGCAACAAATATCACACATATTTCATCTTCTATTAAATCAGAATTATTTTTTACTGCTTTGCGTATTGATATTGCTCTATGTTGCCCATCTATAGCAAAAATAGACTCTTCTCCATTTAGAGTTAGTATTCCAAATGTTTTGGAAAAATATTCAGTTTCTTCTTCATCATCATAAAATTCTGATGTCTTAACTTCAATTTCCCTGTAGCTAGGTTTACCATCATACATTCCTAAAATTATACTATTAAAAAATCTTTGTTTTTGTTTTTTTAAATAGTTTACTACATCATCAATTCTCTTATTTTCTAAATCTCTTTGAATCCAGTCTCCAAGCTTAAGATTCTCCTTTTCTTTATATTTTTTATCTATTTCTTCTGGTAAGAAAACACGTTCAGCTACATCTTGAAACTTTAATAATGTAACGTAATACATCCAATCTCCCATTTTACCCCTCAAACAAGGTAAATTTATTTTAGCTACCTTCATAAATATATTTTAAGTGTGGTTTGATTTTAGCTTCTGGTATTGAAACATTAATATGCGGAACAAAAGTATTTAAAAGAACCTCTTCGCATTTATCGACATCTGATTTATTCGGAATTTCTGAATAAAAAAAATACAAGTATCCATCAAATTGATTTAACATTTTAAAAACTTTTATTCTTGGTTTTCTTTTTCCGTCTTTTTCAGTTAAATATTCAGAAAATCTTTTCTTTAAAGTTCTGTTTGTTTTCCCAACATAAAACAGATATTTGGTTTTTATAAAATTATTATATTCAGGAATTAGAACAAATGCGTAAATTCCTTTTTTAGATGGTATTTTACCTTTATTTAATGCTGAAAATTTCATTGAATTCCAATTCAATTTAATTGGCAATTGATTATTAAGTTTTTTCCAATATTGAGGGAAGAGGAAAAATTTTTTAATATGAGTTTGAATTTCTCCTTCCTCCTTTTTAAAATTCAAATCGTAGTTCATTTTTTTATATAAAACAAGCCGTACAAACATCACTCTCAATATCATCCAAAATATCTAATAAAAATTTAGAGTTTTTAGATTTAACTTTACTTGTACGTTTTAGGTGGTTTAATTTAATTTCTTTTATTCTTTCAGGTTGCATTAATTCTTTTAAAGATTCATTAGGAATCCAAGTAAACATTTCTTTTTCATTCTCATACGTCATTGCTTCTTTAAACTTTTCAGGATGTTGTTCATAAAGCCAAACCCATTCTATTTTTTGTTGAAAAAAACAGAAGTAACAACCAGATCTACTTCTTGCATATTCTCCTTTTTGCCCATCAACTTCATATTCAACTTTGTTATAATAAGCAGGAACACCAACACCACTTTCTCTAAGGATTCTAAAAATATCTTCTCTTACTAAATTATCTTCATTTTCTAATAATGGATAATCTTCTTCAAAAGATAATGGATAGTTTGTAGTTTTTAAATATTGAAAAATAATTTTATTGTATTCAACAACGCCAAATTTTAATAAAGCGTCTAACTTTTCTTTAACAATTCTTTCCTTTTCTAATCTATAGTTTCTGTCAAAAAATATTGAGCTAGAAAATATGGCATCAATTTTATCTAATTTATTTCCACTAAAGTATTGACTATAATAATCTAACAGTTGACTTTGATTTTCAGGATTAAATATTTTATACAATACATCTTCACTCCAAATATTTTTTCTAAAAGGAAATATTGATTGAATAGTATCTTTTTTTGAAATATAACCTTCACGTTGTTCATCTCCTCTAATACCAACATAGGAAGCAGTAGGAACGTTACCTACAAAATTTTCAAAAGGTTTCAATTTCATTAAAGAAGTACACCATCTAGCTTGTGGAGAAGGCAAATAACCTCTAAAAGATTTGAAATGAAAGTCAAAAGGATCTTCATTTGTACTTTCTATTTTTTCATCTTCTAAACGATTTATTTTAACACCAAGGTAACTTTCTAAATTCTCAATTAATTGGTAGGTTTCGTCAAGCTCTTTACCTGTATCTGTAAAGTAATAGTCAAACTCCATATTTGGATGCTTGTCTTTAAGGTAGATAGCTAATGCAGCACTATCTTTTCCTCCAGAAATACCCAAAACGTGTTTTATATTACTCACTATCTAATTCTTTTCTTAATAATTTGGTTAAAACCGCAATTCTTAATTGTTTATCATCACTTAATTTACTCTTAATCTCTAAAACTGATTTTTCAATTTTATCGTTTTGATTTTTAGAAATACGAACTAAGTGTTTTTGCAATCCATTTATTTGAGAAGTAAAATCAATTTTATAAACCTCTTCTTTTTCTTCATCAAATATAACATTATTTATTTCACAAAAATTATCTAATTCTTTAACCACTAGACTTAATTTATCTTTTAAGATTATTTCCTCTTTATCTGTAATATTATTTAACGATTTTCCTAACAAAACAAAACAAATCGAAATTAACCAACTATCCCTATCATCTAAATCTGAATTGACACGCAACATAAATGTCTTTTGACTAGGTAAAAATTGATGTTCTTTTAATGTAGAAAATCTTTTTTGTACTATTGTTTTATATGTTGGAAACTCAGATGTTAATCCTAATACTTCTTGGGTTAAATAGTTTTCAAAACGATTTAACAGTTCATCAAATGAGTTTTTAATTTCTAAAATAGTCTTTTGAAATTTCAGAATATATTCATCAAAAAGCTGTTCATTTTCTATTAATTCTTTAATGTCATAATTTAAGGCTTTAGGAAATTCTTCAAAAAATATTTTTTCAGGATCTTCTGCTTTAGAGATAGCTTCTCTTAAATTTAAAGCCTCTGTACTCAATTTTTTTGTTTTTTGAGAATAAGGAGTTAGACGGGTGTACGACAAATTTCCCATTTTAGGCTAAAAAGTTTATTTTTAGGGAAAATA
>JBMYWO010000077.1:0-8466 GCA_049607505.1 Polaribacter sp. | reverse complement strand
TAATTAACTTTTCATTATCTGCTTGCAGGTTTTGCATTTCTTTTTTAGCTTCTTCGGCAGAAGCTAATGCTTTTTTAATGCCTTCTTCTCTTTCACTTACTGCACCTAAAATAGGTTTCCAAGCAAATTTTTTCAAAATAAAAAGCAATATCAAAAATGATATTCCTGTCCAAAAAATAAGCCCCCACTCTGGAGTAATTAAATCCATATTGTATAATTTAATTCATTTTAAATAATTGAAACAAAGGTATAACCAACCGTTATACCTTTGTTTCTGTTTTTACTATGCAACAAGAAACGATACAACAACTCCAAAAAGTGCTACTGCCTCAATAAAGGCAATAAGTACAATTGCAGAACCTTGTAGTTTTCCTTGCATTTCTGGTTGACGTGCCATGGCTTCCATAGCTGCCGCACCAATTTTTCCTACTCCAATACCACCACCTATTGCGGCCAAACCAGCACCAATTGCTGCGAATGCTCCGTAATTAACTGTAGCTTCTTGTAATAATGCTAAACCCATCATATCTAAATATTTAAAAAATTAATTAATGTTCTTCTTCTAATGCTTGCCCAAAATATAATGCCGATAACATGGTAAATATATAGGCTTGAATGGCAACAACTAGTACTTCTATGACGCTTATAAATACGACAAAAAGCACGGAGCCAACTCCAACCACATAATTTTGAAAAATAAATGTTAACGATACCAAACTCAATACAATAATATGTCCTGCAGTAATATTTGCAAACAAACGTATGGTTAATGCAATTGGTTTTATAAACATACCCATAAACTCTATGGGTGCTAAAAACAATTTCATAGGTATGGGCAACCCTGGCATCCAAAGCATGTGTTTCCAATAGTATTTTTTACTGCTAAATAATGTAATGATAAATGTAAATATTGCTAATGTTACTGTAAATGCGATATTACCACTTAAGTTGCTACTAAATGGAAAAAAAGGAATGAGTCCGAAAATATTATTTAACCAAATAAAGAAAAATAGGGTCAATAGAAACGGCATATATTTTTGATAGTTTTTTTCACCAATGTTGGGTATAGCTACTTCATCTCTTATAAAAAGTATGATGGGTTCCATAAACTTCCCGATACCCGTTGGGATGCCATCTTTTGATTTTTTATATGATTTTGCTGTAGTAAGAAATATTAAAAACATCACTATTAAAGACAAAAACAGTGAAAACACATTTTTTGTGATTGAAAAATCCAAAGGTCTTACAGCGTTAGTTGGATGATTTTCTTTATCATAAGCAACGGTTGTTGTTCCTTGGTTTAGTTGGTATATTTTTTCGTGTACGTTTACAAAATGTAACCCTTTTTTGTTTACAATCGTTTTGCCTTCTACATCGTGGTGAAATTCACTAGACATAAATGTAACCAATCCTTTTTCTGTCCATAAAATTACAGGAAGTGGAACAGAAATATCTCCTGCTACATGAAATCCATGACTGTCTTTGATATGATGAAAAATAAGTTCTGAAGTATCAAAAGGTTTGTCTTGTATGCTGTCTTTTTCAGAAGAAAAACCGTAGGAAGAAGTTAGTAAAAAAAAGCCTATTAAAAACGTTTTAAATGTATTGATTTGCATCCGTTTGATAATTAAAAAATGTCTTTCTTAAAATTCGATGCAAATGTACATACATTATATTAATTGGCAAACGGATGTTTTATGTTTTTTGAAGAAGTTTTTGTATGCTAAAAATTTCAAACGTTAAAAACAAAAAATAGGGTATAAAGAAGTTAAAAACATCTGTTTGTACATTCGTTGATTTCCTTAAAAAAAGTGGCAATAAAAACACAATAGCCAATCCTATTTTAAAAAATGTTAATACTAAAAAAGTTTGCAAACTTTTCTTACTTCCTTTTTCTTCTTTATATCTTAAAATTGCATAAAACAGGAAGGCTACAATTGCATTAAAAATATAAATCTGCCAAACAGGAATGATAAAGTTCTCTATTTCAAATTGATGTAGAATATACAAGTGTGCGCCAAAAAGAACTCCCGCTAAAACTAAAAGGGAAAGTGTAAAGCGTAAAATATCTTTACTCATTTTAGGTGTTTTTTGAGTTTGGAAAATGGGTAACTTTTTTGATCACAGAATACATTGCAATTCCTATAAATGCTAATGAGCAAATGATTGTAAAAAGTTTGTAATTATTCGAAAATATCTGGTCTAATTTAGTCCCTAAAAAAACACCTATTCCTATAATTACCAGCATTTGAAATGCTAACCCAGAAAATTTAGCAAAATGATTAAGCGGTTTTTTCAGAGAGTTGCTTTTTCTTTTCATTTTTATGACTAAGTTCTTTGATGGATCCTTTCATTGAACAGGTTGCATTAAATGTTGCGCCTGACTCTACAGAAAGTTTTCCTATAAAAGCATCACCAGAAATATGTGCACTTGCTTTTAAAGTAAGTGTTTCTGTAAGTTGCAGATTTCCTGAAAACTTACCTTCTACATCAGCATTTACAGCTTCTATCTTTCCTTTCACAAAACCGTTTAGACCAATAATTACTCTTCCTGATGTTTTTATGGTGCCTTCTAAAACTCCATCTATTCTAAAATCTCCTTCAGATTTAATATCTCCAACAATTGAAGTGTTTTTAGCAATCACGTTTCTTTCCATAATTTTAGTTTTTCCTACGGTTTTTTCTTTACTGTTTGTAAACATCTTATTTATTATTCGTTTAATTTTTCTACAATATCTTTTGCTTTCTTTCCCTCTTCAGTACTTGCATAGGTTACAGCAACAAATTCCATTGCCATTTTATAGGCTTCTTTGTCTTGATATTTTCCTATGGCATATCCTCTTAAGAGTTCAAATTTAGAAATTATCTTTGAGTTTTGAATTTCAGGCAATATTTTATCAATCTTATTAACCGTTTCTTCAAACTTATTTTCTTTATATAAATAGTACAATTCTTTATACGAATTTTCTAATGCAGAAACCGCCACTTCTTCTTGTTTTATTTCTTTATTAGGAAACAAAATAACTTGCGCAAACTTTGTGTTTGGATATTTAGTGATAATCACATTTCTGTAAATATTTGTTTTCTGTTGATTACCCAAGTTTTTATAAATTTGATACAAATGCCAATGAATAGGAAGTATTAATTTTTCTTCGGGTTGTAAAGATAACACTCTTTCTAATCGTTGAATGGAAAGCTGCGTGTTTTTAAACTGCTCTTTATAAATAATTCCCAATTCATATAACGCCTGATTTCTTTCAGTCTTTAGATTATCAATGGCTATTTTATCAGACGGAATTGCTTCTAAATAACTCTCTAAATCGTATCGTGAACTTTTTCCTTTTGCTATAGCAGCATCATTCTCATCAGCATCAATAGCAATTTTATTAGACCAACGCCAGTCGTCTGCCAAAGCTCTGTTTCCCCACACTTTTTGAAATTCCGTTTTTCCAAATCCTAAAGATTGGGTATTGTAAAAATACCATTTTCCTTTGTTGTTAGACTGTAAAGAACTTCCACCAAAAGAACCGCCAAAAGCACTTGCATTTAGTTGCTGTTGTGCTATTTCTTCGTCTCGTTTTTTAAGCTTCGCTATATACTTCTGAAAATATATTTTTCGTGCATTTGGAGTTAGTGCTACCAAACGCAAAACACTATCGTTTACAGTAACCACTTCTTCATATTTTATTAAAGATGCCAAGTTTTTATGCTTTCTTTTTACCCTGCGTATTCTTACATCAATACTATCTTTAGAAACTTTTAAAACGCTGTCATAATAAGCACTTGCTAATTGGTATTCGGATTCTTTAAAATACAAATTTCCTAATCTTTCATAGGTATAAGTTTTCTGTTCGTCGCCTCCCTGTTTTGCTCTCAATGATTTATTGTAATAACCTGTTGCAGTTTGCACACTGTCATTGTCTTCTTTCAAAACACCAACTTGATAATACAGTTCGTCCAAATAAGGTCTGTTGTCTCTATCTTTTATCAACTTTTGCATTCGTTCTATCAATGCCGTTGACGAAGAGTCTTTAGAAAAGTTTTTAGCCAACTCTATATTGGCATGAATTTGATATCTGTAAGGTGCTTTTTTAAATGCTACTAATTTTCTAAACACCATACTAGCGGAATCTTTTTTATTTTCAGAGCTATACACTTGTCCCAAAATAAATAGATTTCTTGCAGCTTGCTCTCTGTTGTTTAAAGTTCTTGTTGCTTTAATTAAATGTTCTTTTACTCTATGAATACTATCAGACTTCACATACGCCATTGCCAAGGCAGCATGCGCTTGTTCTTTTATTTCTTCTGGCAACATTCTTTCTAAACCATTTTTCCCTTTCACCAAAAATTTTAAAGATCGTATTGCTCGTTCTTCATTGTCTATTCTGATGTTGGCTTTAGCTCTCCAAATGATTGTTTCGTTAATTAAATTTGCCGAAGGATAATTAGCAATGATATAATTAAACGCCTCTATAGCAGGAACAAAGCGTTGCGAATAATATCTTGATTTTCCTAATAATAAATAAGCATCATCTATTTGACTGTTGCGTTCTATACCATTAATATTCATAGAATGCTTTTGAACTGCTTTTACAGCTTTTTCTTCAGCTTTGTCAAAAGGAGTGAGTGTTTTATCTTTCTCTTTTGTTGAAGAATCAAAACCACCAAAAGGGTTGCTGTCAAATTTTGGTGGTGCTATTTTTTCTTCATTAAAATCTAAAGGTTCTATAGGCAGTTGTTTCCAGTAATTGTCTTTATAGCTTTTAGCAATTTCTTCAACTCCTTTATTAAAGAGTTCTTTACCATTAAATAGCACATTATATTTTGTAGTAAGCGTATGATAATTTCTGCTGATAACAGTATCTTTTTTTGTACTACAGGAAACTGCTATTGTAAAAATAGTTGCGAAGAATAATATTTTCTGAATGTTTTTCATCTGTCTATATTATCTGTCTAATCACTTCCTTAATGTGTAAATGTTTATTATGGAAACTTCATAAACTTAAAAAACTCTTACTTACAACAGATTTTTAAGAAAAATAGTATAAATAAGAGTACAAAAATAGTAATAAAATAAGAATATATTCAAAACAAACAGCTTTTAGAAATTTTAGGGATGCTGAACTTGATCATAAAAACATACAAAGTCTTTTGGATAAGGTATTAGGAAATAATAAATTGCGACAATAAAAATACATACAATATATTAACAATAGGGCTATACAATTGTTCTATGCCATTTAAGAAAAATCGTAACTAAAAAATAACATATATGAAAAAAGTAATTTTACTATCGTTTATAACTCTTTTTGGACTAAAATCATTTGCTCAAGAAACGGGAAATGATAGTTACACAATTCAAAGATTACTAATCTACAATCAAAGCGGAGAAGTATTATTGGAAAAAAATGATTTTGGATGGATGACACCTGCATTAAGACACAATTCTAAAACAACAATAAAAGATGGACTTATGAATTTAGCATCTGAATTTGGAGTGAAAGTAAATAGTCCTAAAATTGCTGGAATTTTTATGTTTATGTCTGACTACAAACCTATTTCACAGTTTAGGCAACACTTCAGTTGCAATATCGTTGATGGAGAATTGAAAGTACCTAAAAACAAAAAGGATGCTCAATGGTTTCCAATTAGTGAAGCAATTGAAATGATGTCACTACCAGACACAAAAGCACCACTTGTTATAAGAGATATGACAAAACAATTATTATACTATCCCGAAATAATTTGGGGAGGAACATTTTTGTTGAGTAAAAAAGATGGAATAATAACATACAAAACCATAGAGGAATTTTATCCATTGAAATAAAACACCATAGAACATAGACGTGTATAATTCATTGCTAGTACTCGCCTACTTACGAAAATTCTCACGGATTTTCTATCTGTGTTATTTGCTAGTTGAATCTACAGTAATCTGAAAATCGAAATACATTCTGTTGTTTTGTAGGTAAATTTTTATACATTATCAAATCCTGCCAGTCGCAAGAATGGTGTGGAATAATTACTGAAATATTGGAATGTAATTGTTACACAAAAAGAGTATAAAGAAAATAAAACTTACACAGAAAAATAACGCTCCAACTCCTGTAAAGTTTCTGTAGATGTTTTAATATCTTTTACCACATTTCCTTTTTCTAACACAACAATACGTTCGCAAACTTCGGTAACATGTGTTAAATCGTGGCTAGAAATTAAGACAGTAACTTCTTTATGATCAGTTAACGTCTTAATAATTTTTTTCAATCTAATTTGTGTTGTTGGATCTAAATTGGCAAAAGGTTCATCTAAAATAATCACTTGCGGGTTTCCCATCATTGCAGCAACAATGCCTGCTTTTTTCTGATTTCCTTTGCTTAAATCTCGTAAATATTTTTTCTTTCCAAGAATTTCTTCGTTAAATAACTCTTCAAATTGAGAAAGAAAAGAGCTAACATCGGCTTTGTTCATTCCTCTTAAATCGCCAATAAAATCAAAATATTCTTCTGGTGTTAAGTAGCCAATTAAAAAACTTTCATCTATAAAAGAACTCGTAAAGGTTTTCCAATCTTCGCTTTTATCTACTTGAATATTATGATTTGTAATTGCGCCAGTTGTAGGTCTAACCAAGTCTAATAAAATATTAAACAAGGTTGTTTTTCCTGCTCCGTTATTGCCTACCAAACCAAAACTTTGTCCTTTAGGAATGTTAATGGCTTCAATATTTAAAACCTCTTCTTTTCCGTATTTTTTTGAAAGTTGCGTAGTTTGTATCATCGTTTTTTAGTTTTCTTGATTAAATGCGTGAATCATTATGTACTTTGATTTTTTGTATTTTTTTGTGATAAATATCATTAACTTTTTATGCAAAGCAATGCCTATAAATCCTAAAAGAATTAAAATAGTTACTGCAATTTCAAAACTTACTAACCAATTTATGAGTCCAAATAAAATCATTGGAACAATCATTAATGGAATTCCAATAATCCACTGTACAGCTCCTGTACCTTGAAAATTAAACGCCGCTTTTTCATCTAAATTTATCTTCTTTCTGTTAAAAGAACCTCCATATAGAATGACGTGGGAGTTAACACCAATATTATAAATCATTGCAGCAAAATGGACGAGTAAAATTTTCCAACCAAAATACACATACGGAATTCCTAAAACAAAAAGTGCTACAACACTAATAGTCATAATGGTGAATTTTGATTCTAAATAACGTCCGTATTTAAAATTCTGACTCATTAACATATTGTAGTAGCCACTATCCCAAGCTGGAATAAATTGTCCGAAATTGATTAAAAAAATTCCCGTAGAGAAAATACCTACCAAAACAAATACTATTTCTTTATCTGCATACATTGATTGAGGATAGAAAAACAGACCATATAACAACCCCATTAAAAGCATCCAAATGGAAGATTTTGTGCGTCTATTTCTCCATAGTAAACGTAAATCGTTTTTAATAAAAGGTGCTAAATCTCCTAATCTATCTGCAAAAGATAAATCTGCCGTAATTGCTTCTTTTACTTTTTCTGAAACAACCGCATCTAAATAAATTTCACTTCGCAATTGCTTATAATTCAGAAAATATAAGGCAACCAACAACACCAAAAAGAGGATTGCAAAAATGGGATTTGCATATACAAAATCAAATCCTTTTCCTACAAAACCTGCAAGATTAAAAACTTGATAATACTGTACTAAAAAACCTCCAATAAGTATTGCTAACAAAACACCCAAAGCTATGTTGTTTTTATTGATTAGAAAGTTTAAAAAATTTGAAGATTGTATTACTAAAATCATCGCCACAAGCCACCCTAAAACTCCTGAAACATTGTAGCCTTCTTTTATTAAAATCACCGAAAAAGGAATGTAAAAAAACAATCCCACCATATTAAAAAATGAGACAGACGATTTTACTAAAATATAATGAACAATTTTGTTCTTTTTGATAGGTAAGGTTAACAAGGGTTTGATATTCATAACAGGTAATTTTTGCATGATGTATCTAAAAACTAAATCGCCAATAATGACAAATAACAGAAATGAATTTACCAAAACCAATGGGTCTTGTTCTGGAAATTGTTTTTTAAGAATATAATAACCTCCTATTCCAACAAATAAAAAACTTACTGCAAAATAGAGTGCAAAAAACACTAATAGAATATTTAAAAAAATGCTTTTTTGCCAGTAAGCAGATCTAAAATATTGTTTCCATTCTAGGTTTATAAAGTGTGAAATCATCTTTTGGTTAATTAGGTTTGATTACTAAATAAGTAGTTTAAAATATGTTTTTGTTACAGAAATTGAACAACTTTATACTGTTCTTCTAAATACACGACAAAAAATAAATATTATTGATTGAAAATTTTGTAAGTCTTTTGTTATCAAGACCTTTCAGGTTTTAAAAACCTGAAAGGTGGGCTGTTAAATATTAACATATTTCGTGAAAAATAATTCGTT
>JBMYWO010000076.1:0-8724 GCA_049607505.1 Polaribacter sp. | reverse complement strand
ACAAACAACCATTTTATGAGAAAATTTGTTGTTCCCATATTCATTTTTCTTTTCTTTATAACAGGAATAAGCGCACAAAATATTGTAAAAGGAATTGTTATAGACAGTGATTCTGAAATTCCTCTAAAAGATGTTTCTGTTACTGTAAAAAGTGAAAATCCTAATACATCAAAAACCAATGAAAATGGCGTTTTTATTTTAGAAAAACTAGCCAACGGAAACTATCTTTTAGAAATAGCATTTAGTGGTTATGAAACTCAAAATTTTCCGTTAGAATTAACGGGAAAAACAATCGATTTAGGAAGGATCTCACTATACAAAGATATTACTGAAGAGCAAGATGTAAGCATTGTAACGCTTACAGATGATGAGTTAAATGATGATACAAGTGCCGCAGACAATATTGCTGGTTTGCTACAATCATCCAGAGATGTGTATTTAAGAACCGCTGCCTTTGAGTTTAGCCCTTCTTTTTTTAGAATTAGAGGTTTGGATTCTGAAAATGGTAAAGTATTGATTAACGGAATAGAAATGAATAAACTCTATAACGGAAGACCACAATGGAGCAATTGGGGAGGTTTAAATGACGTGTTAAGAAATCAAGAATTTAGCACAGGCTTAACCGCTTCTGATTATACTTTTGGAGGTATTTTAGGAACTACAAATATGAATGTAAGACCATCAGAACAAAGACCTGGAACACGTATTTCTTATGCTTCTTCCAACAGAAGTTACAGGCATAGAGTTATGGCAACCCATTCTTCTGGAGTATCAAAAAGTGGTTGGGCATACACCCTTGCTGCAAGCAGACGATCTGGAAATGAGGGTTTTGTAGATGGAACGATGTACAATGCCATGTCTTTCTTTGCTTCCGCAGAAAAGAAATTTAATGACACACATCGTTTAAGTTTTACCTCTATTACTGCCTTTAATAGAAGAGGGAAATCTGCTCCGCAAACCCAAGAAGTTTTTGATTTAAAGGGAATACAATACAATTCTTATTGGGGAACTCAAAATGATAGAATTAGAAATTCTCGTATCAGAGAAGTTTCAGAACCCATTTTAATGTTGAATCACGATTGGAATTTAGATGAAAATACTTCTTTAAATACCAATATTTCTTATCAATTTGGAAAAATAGGAAATAGTAGAATTGATAATAACGGAACCAAAGTTGATGGAACTGCTGTTGACGGAAATGGAAATCCCTACATTGTTGATTTAGGAGCTTCCAATCCAGACCCTACCTATTACCAAAAATTACCTAGTTATGGATTAAGAGAAGGCTATTCAAATATTTATGACATGCAGCAAAATTTTCTAAACGATGGTCAGTTAGATTGGAACAGTTTATACAACGCAAATTTGAATCCAAATAACGATGGAAATTCGTCTTATGTATTATATGAAGATAGAAATGATGATACCCAATTTACCATAAACACCATACTCAACAAAGAAATTTCTGAAAATAGTACCCTAAACGCAAAAGTACAATACACGCAATTGACCTCTAAAAACTTTGCAGAAATTATAGACCTTTTAGGAGGTTCGGGTTATTTAGATGCCGATGCTTTTGCAGATACTTTTGATGAAAAACAAAACGATTTATTAAATCCGTTAAACATCGTTGGCGTTGGGGAAAAGTTTAAATACAATTTTAATCTGAATTCTAATGTAATTGACGGTTTTATACAAGGACAATTCAAATACAATACAGTAGATTTTTATTTGGCTGCAAGTGTTTCTAACACCTCACACCAAAGAGAAGGTTTGTTTCAAAATGGTGGTTTTCCAAACAATTCGTTAGGAACATCAGAAAAACTAACATTTACAAATTATGGTGTCAAAGGAGGATTAACTTACAAGTTGTCTGGTCGTCATTTATTCGACATCAATGCAGGATATTTAACAAAAGCACCCAACTTACGGAACTCTTTTTCTAATTCAAGAGAAAACAATAATACAGTTGAAAACTTAACAAGTGAAAAAGTGCTTTCTACAGATGTAAGCTATATTTTTAGAAGCCCCATAATACAAGCAAAAGTAACGGGTTATTATACAAAAGTACAAGATGCCACAGAGATTTCCTTTTTCTTTGCTGATGGAATTGGTGGCGATAATACCGCATTTGTTCAAGAAATTTTATCTGGCATTGACAAAAATCATGTGGGTGCAGAAATTGGAATTGAAGCCAAAGTTACATCCACTATAAAATTAAAAGGGGCTGCTAATGTGGGACAATATACATACAATAACAATCCAAATTTATACCTAACCACAGAAAATAACACCCGTTCTCAAGACGCAGGATTTATAGACGGGCGTAAAGATTTTGGTGCTGCCAATCTTAAAAATTACAAATTAGCTTCAGGCCCTCAAACTGCCTATTCCGTTGGTTTTGAATATAGAGACCCAGATTATTGGTTTGTGGGCGCAACGGCAAATTTCTTTGACAATGTCTATGTAGATATTGCCCCACTTACAAGAACCTCTAATTTTGCAGATGATGGCGGCATTCCTTTTAATGATTATGACGAAGATATTGCAAGACAATTATTGCAACAAGAAAAATTTGATAGTTATATGGTAGTCAATATGATAGGTGGAAAATCTTGGAGAATAGCAGACCAATACATTAGTGTATTTGCCAGTATTGGAAACTTGTTTGACACACACTATAAATCTGGCGGATTTGAACAAGGTAGAAACGCAAATTATAGACAATTAAAAGAGGACAAAGCATTAGACATTCCTGTATTTGGCAATAAATATTGGTTTGGTAGAGGTACTAATTACTTCCTAAATGTAAACTATAGATTTTAAAAAATTGAAGAACTTATTAATATATAAATTATTATTTTTTATGTTAGTTAAAAAACAAATGGTCTTCGACAAGCTCAGACAGACACCCGTTTTCATAAGTATCATTTAGATTCGGAAACATAATTTAACCTAAAAAAGCCAATCTTAAAACGAGATGTTACACTGAGCCTGTCGAAGTGAGCCTATCGAAGTATAATTGATAAAAACAATAAAAACATACATTTATGAAAACAACTAAATTTTACGGTATTTTATCATTTTTAATGATTGCCTTCACCATAACATCTTGTGTACAAGATGGAGATTTTACAGTGCCAAATGTTTCGGTTGAAGAACCTGATATTACTCCCAATTCAAGCATTATGGCAATAAAAACAGCTTTAGAGCAAGAGTTTAATGCTAGCGGAGATTTGGTATATACTTTTTTTGAAAACCCAGATAACCCAACTTATATAGAAGGTTATGTGGTTTCTAGCGATGCAACAGGAAATTTTTATAAAACACTAATTATACAAGACAAACCAGAAAACCCAACAGCAGGTATAGAAGTTGTTTTGAACGATACGTCATTAAGCGAAACTTATGATATCGGTAGAAAAGTATATATAAAATTAGATGGTTTGTCTGTTTCTTATGACGATGGTGAAAGTGCTAGCAATATAGACCCAACAAATGGTATTCCTGGAAAATATGTTTTAGGTATTTTGGACGGCGATCAAGTAGATGATATTCCTTCCACATCGATTAAAAATCATATTTGGAGGTCAGCAACGGTTGCAGATATTGTTCCTTCAAACATTGCTTTAGCAGCGATTACTGATGCACATATCAATACGATGATTCAATTATCATCAGCCCAGATACTAAAATCTGATTTAACAAAAACCTTTGCAGGAGAACCCAATGATGAATTTGACGGATTTAGAACTATTTTTGAATGTGATACAGAAAAAACCATACAATTACAAACAAGTACATTTGCAAGTTTTAAATCGAATGTTGTTCCAACAGGAAAAGGAACTTTTACTGCGGTTTTGTCCAAAGACTTTCGATCAGAATTTTTAGTTGCTATTGTGAATACGCCTTCAGATTTAGAATTTACAGATACAGATAGATGCGACCCTCCCGTTTTAGAATGTGGAAACGGAAGTGTTGGCGGAAGCGTAATTCTATTAGATGAAGATTTTGAAAATATTACTTCTACTACAGGCATTACTACGGCAGGTTGGACAAATGTAAATGTTAGTGGAGGAAACACAGTATATTCTTCAAGAAGTTTTAGTGGGAATAGATATGTTCAAATATCTGCATACAATAGTAATGAATCTCCTTTAGAAGTTTGGTTAGTATCTCCAGAAATTGATTTAGACACCACCACAGATGAAGAATTAACTTTTGAAACAAATACGGGTTATGACAATGGAAGAGCACTTACAACATACATTTCTTCCGATTTTTCTGGCGATGTTACCACTGCCACTTGGTTACGATTAGATGCTGCTTTATCAGAAGGCCCTTCTTCCGGATATAACAGTTTTTCAAGTTCTGGCTCAATAAATATATCTTGCTTGTCAGGAAAAGTATATGTAGCTTTTAGATATGAAGGTGCAGATGGAGGTATAACAACAACATTTCAAGTTGATAATGTGAAAGTTACGGGGAACTAAAATATGTGTAATAATTTTTTTTAAGTTAATTGCAAGGGAGCATGCTCCCTTGTAACATATCTTTTTAGTACTGATTGAATAATTTCAGATTAACAGAATTTTAGTAGCATTTTTGCCTTTAACAAACTACTTTTGCTACAATGAAAATTCTAGATAAATATATCTTAAAGAGCTTTTTAGTTCCATTTTTTGCAACATTTCTAATTGTTCTTTTTGTATTGGTCATGCAAGCCTTATGGCAGGGTTTTGAAAACATTGCTGGCAAAGGGATTAGCCTTCCGTTTATCTTAAAATTCATATACTACACAATTCTAATTCTGATTCCTCAAGCATTGCCTATTGGAGTCTTATTATCCTCTATCATGGCTTTAGGAAATTTAGGTGAAAACTATGAATTTGCAGCCGCAAAATCTGCAGGAGTTTCTTTGCAACGTTTAATCAGACCACTTATATTTTTAATGTTAATTTTAAGTGGAATAAATTTTCTATTCTTAAACAATGTCTATCCGTATGCAATTTTAAAACAGCAAAATTTATACTTAAACATCAAAAAGAAAAAGCCTGCAATGGCTTTAGTTCCGGGAAGTTTTAATGCAGATATTCCTAACTATCAAATAAAATTTGATGAAAAATATGGTGAAAATAAAAACCTGTTAAAGAACGTATTGATCTATGATTTATCAAGCAGAAAAGGAAATTTTAAAGTAATCACAGCTGAAAAAGGAAAAATTGTTTCTGAAGAAGGCAGTAGGTATATGACTTTAGTTTTGAATAATGGTTACTATTATGAAGAACATCTAAGAACAGGGTCATCTTTAAATAAGAGAAAAAAAATGCCTGCTTCAAATGCCACTTTTGATGAATATGAATTTAATATAGACATCTCATCTGTGATGGACGAAAGCGATTTGGACAAAGAACAAATTAAAGGAAGGCACATGATGTTAAGTCTAAATCAGTTAAATGATACCATTCCACATTTAAAATCTAATTATGATGAAGTCATAGCCATAAAGGCAAAAAATGTATTTTCGAATGTATCTGCAAAAGAATTGTATAAATATCCAGACTCTCTTAAAAAGAAAAATATCAACCCCACAATTTTAGAAAATTTTCAACTTCAAGAAAAAATTGCAATTTTAAATTCAGCAGTAGTTAAAACAGATAGAACATTAAGTTCTATAAATAATCGAATGGAATCATTTAAGTGGAAAAGAAAAAATTTAAACTTTTTTGATACAGAATTTTACAATAGAATTGCCCTTTCATTCACTTGCCTGCTACTGTTTTTTATTGGAGCACCATTAGGGTCTATCATCAGAAAAGGAGGTTTTGGTTTGCCTATGATTCTTGCCATTGGTATTTATGTCATTTATTTCTTCGGAAATACGTTTGGAAAAAATCTTGCAGAAGAAAGTTCAATTACTGCTTTTTTAGGTTCTTGGATTGCAGTATTTATGATGTTTCTTTTAGGAATTTTATTAACAAGAAGAGCTACAAAAGACAAAGGTATTTTTAATATAGATGCATTTTTACAACCCATAATTACCTTTTTCAAAAAAATAAGTACCTAAAAAATTAATACGTTATAAATTATGATAACACAGACTATTGAAAAAAACACGCAGTTAAATACCATTTCTGAAGCCATTGAAGATATAAAAAATGGAAAAATAATCATTGTTGTAGATGATGAAAATCGTGAAAACGAAGGAGATTTTTTAGCTGCCGCAGAAAAAGTAACTCCGGAAATGATCAACTTTATGGCTACGCACGGTCGTGGATTGATTTGTGCGCCACTTACAGAAACTCGTTGTAAAGAATTGCAGCTAGAAATGATGGTACACAACAATACAGATCCTATGGAAACGGCGTTTACCATTTCTGTAGATTTACGAGGAAAAGGCGTTACCACAGGTATTTCAGCGTCAGACAGAGCATTGACCATACAAGCCTTACTTGATAAAAACACCAAGCCTTATGATTTATCAAGACCAGGTCATATATTTCCTTTAAAAGCCAAAGAAGGCGGTGTTTTACGTAGAACAGGACATACAGAAGCTGCCATAGATTTTGCACGTTTGGCGGGCTTGCAACCTGCAGGCGTGATTGTAGAAATAATGAATGAAGATGGTTCTATGGCGCGTTTGCCACAGCTTCTAGAAGTAGCAAAAAAGTTTGATATCAAAATAGTTTCCATAGAAGATTTGGTTCGGTACAGAATGGAACACGATTCTTTAATTGAAAAAAAGGAAGACTTTCCCATTCAAACACGTTTTGGAGAATTTAGGTTAAGAGCTTATCAACAAACAACAAATGACCAAGTTCATTTGGCATTGACAAAAGGAAATTGGACAAAAGAAGATGAAGTCTTAACACGTATCAATTCTACTTTGGTCAATAATGATATTTTAGGAACTTTGACCCACAATGCGAATAAGAAATTAGACCAAATGTTTAAGGTAATCAATGAAGAGAAAGGAGCTATTTTATTTATCAATCAGCAAAACCAAGCAAAAAACCTGTTAAATAGATTGGGCATTTTAAAAGAAAATCAGGCGAAAGGTGAAATGAAAGCCCCAGCAATTCCTATGGATAACAAAGATTTTGGAATTGGAGCCCAAATTTTGCACGATTTGAATATCAGCAAATTACGATTGGTTACCAATTCAAAACAAACCAAACGGGTTGGTATGATTGGATATGGTTTAGAGATTGTGGAATATGTGAGTTATTGAATACTAAATAATATATTAATTTTCAGATTTTTAAGACCTTTCAGATTTTTAAGACCTTTCAGATTTTGAAAACCTGAAAGGTCTTACTTCCTCAATAGCTTCTAATATAATTTGACAACCTTGTGTAAGCTCATTATCAGAAATAGTAAGCGGAGGCGTTATTCTAATCGCTTTATTTTCAAATAATAAAAAGAAAAGAATTAGACCTTTGGCTAAACAGGTATGAACAATTTTTGCTGCCAATGTAGCATTTTCTACAAGAATAGCGAGCATCAATCCTTTTCCTCTAATTTCTTTAATTGCAGGATGTTGCAAATTTTCTCTTAATATTTGCTCTTTCCGAATACTTTCAGCAACCAAATTTTCTGAAATAATTGTTTGTACAGTTGCTACACCCGCTGCTGCAATAACAGGATTTCCAGCAAATGTTGAGATATGCCCTAATTTTGGATTATTTTTTAATAAGTTCATTGTTGAAAAGGAAGAAATGAAAGCACCTATGGGCATACCGCCACCCAAACCTTTTCCTGCAATTAAAATATCTGGAATTACATTGTAATTTTCAAAACCCCAGAAAGTTCCAGTTCGTCCAATTCCAGTTTGTATTTCATCTAAAATTAATAATGCACCGACTTCTTTACAACGCTTTTGAATTTTAGCTAAATACTTATTTTTTGGGACGATAAAACCCGCACCGCCTTGTATGGTTTCTAAAATAACGGCTGTTGTTTTGGTAGTTATTTTCTCTAAATGAAGTTCATTATTAAATTCAATAAACTTAATTCCAGGAATTAAAGGCCTAAAAGCATTATTTTGTTCTTCTGCTCCAGATACGCTCATAGCACCCTGTGTATTACCATGATAGGAGTTTTTTGCAGCAATGATTTCTGATTTTCCTGTTATACGTTTTGCTAATTTTAACGCACCTTCAGTAGCTTCCGTTCCTGAATTTGTAAGATATACAGATGATAAAGTTGGAGGTAAGGTAGAAGCTAATAATTTGCATAATTCCACTTGTGGCTTTTGTATAAATTCGCCATATACCATCACGTGTGAATAGGCATCTAACTGATTTTTAATTGCTTCTGATACTTTTGGATGAGTATGACCCAAGCTATTTGCAGAAACACCCGCAACAAAATCTAGATATTTTTTTCCAGAAGTATCATAGATATAACTTCCTTCTGCATGCGAAATTTCTAGTGCAAGTGGATGAGAAGAAGTCTGTGCTTGGTATTTAAAAAAATCAGATTTCACATTACTTCTTTTTTTCTGAAAGTTTAGCTACTTTAGGTCTTGTTCTATCTTTCATAGATCTTTTTTTTGCTTTTCCTTTTACATCGCCTTTTAAAGGTCTTGTAAATATTTTTTTTTGAATGCCTTTTTTTGGTTTAGAAATTTTTCCTTTTATAAAAATATCTTCCATCTTTTTGGGTTGCTCAACTTCTCTCCAAATAAAACCTTTCAGTTTCCTTACATCTTCTGGCAATTTT
>JBMYWO010000075.1:0-8742 GCA_049607505.1 Polaribacter sp. | reverse complement strand
AACAAGAAATCAATTCATCTTTCTTTTTTAAAGAGGTAGAAAAATGAAAATCGCAATAAAAACAGGCCTGTTTGCAAAATGGAATATGGATGTAGATAGCCCCCCCTCCTAGCCTACTCAAAAGGAACGAATTTTTACTCTTTCGGAATTGTTGTTTTGACATAAATAAGTATTCAGTTTACAGTCTCGGTAAGCAGTTATTTAGCATGAAACTTTTTCAAGGTTATTTTATACGTTTACTAACTTCGATTGGATATTTTTTAATACTACTGCAAACCGCAACTGAATACTGCAACTGAATACTACTTTTTAACTCGTTTTTCATTTTGTTTAACAAAAGAAGTCCAACCTGTATAATTTTTTCCGCCAACGGTTTTTCCTGAATTGTAATAATGACACACTGCTACTGCTAAACCATCAGTTGCGTCTAAATTTTTGGGCAATGTTTTTAAATCCAATAAAGACTTTAGCATTAATGAAACCTGTTCTTTGCTTGCATTTCCATTTCCTGTAATTGACATTTTAACTTTTTTAGGAAGATATTCGGTAATAGGTATTTGACGTGATAATCCTGCTGCCATAGCCACTCCTTGCGCTCTTCCTAATTTTAACATCGATTGTACATTTTTACCAAAAAAAGGTGCTTCTATGGCAATTTCATCGGGATGATAGGTGTCAATGAGTTCAACTGTGCGTTCAAAAATAAATTTCAATTTTAGGTAATGATCATCATATTTTTTCAGCATTAATTCATTCATTTGAATAAATTTCATTTTTTTTCCAATTACTTTTATTAATCCAAAACCCATAACGGTTGTTCCTGGATCAATTCCCAATATGATTTTTTCGGTCTTCAAAATTTTGTTTTTCAAAAGAAATTATCTAAAATAATGCTTCCATTAAAGCTTCTGCTTTAAACCACAGAATCAAAACGATGACTAGCAATAATATTAAAAACAGTCCTTTTTTAGGCTTTGAGCGTTTTCTGTTTCCAAATCTTCTTTTAAATTCCATTTTTTTTGAGTTCTTATTTTTTAAACTGTTTTTGCAGTAGAATGAACTTCCCACTTCTAGCCTCCCTTCCAGCTTCTAACTTCCCCGCTTCCAGCTCCTAACTTCTAACTCCCCTACTTCCTAACCGCCCTCAACATTTCTCTTTTTCCAAGGGGTCCTTCCAGGCGTTCTACTACAAAACCAACAGACTCCATAGCTCTTCTAACGCTTCCTTTTGCAGAATAGGTTACTAAAATTCCATTCTTTTTTAAAGCTGTAAACATGTTAGAAAAAATGACTTCTGTCCATAATTCAGGTTGATTTTTTGCCCCAAAAGCATCAAAATAAATCAAATCAAAAGTATTCTTTTCTTTAATTTCTTGGAAAAACTGCTTCTTTTTTGTGAGTGAAAAATTTTCTGAAATCATATGTTTTTCTTCCCAAGATAGGGTGTGCATTTTTTTAAAATCTTTTTGGTGTTTTTTTGCTTTTAATCTAGCAATATAATTTAGTCTTTCAACTTCTTCTTCAGAAATTGGATAGGCTTCTACACCAACATAATCAATTTTTGTTGCTACTTTTTTTGTTTCTAAAAAGGTAATAATAGCATTTAATCCTGTTCCAAATCCAATTTCTAAAATAGAGATATTGGTTTGAATGGTTTTGTTTTTTTGTGGAATTGTATTTTGATTTGATTTCGTAGAGCTAAGAACTTTTTCTAATCCAGCTTTTATAAATACGTGATAGGCTTCTTGTATAGCCCCATGTTTAGAATGGTATTGTTCGTTCCAATCTGGTAGGTGGATGGTTGTAGAGCCGTCTGAAGTAATTATGATTTCGCGTTTCACAATCGCAAATTGTTTGGCAATATATATTCAAAAAACAACTTTCTTTTTGTTTTTGACTCTATATTGTTTGTAATTGGTAAACTCATTTAAGACTTCTTGTTTTTCCACACAATTTGTCTTTCCGCAGGGAATCTCACGTACTCTAATTTACTTCACGTAAAACCCTTAGATCCTTGAGAGCGGAGACAAATAGGACGGATAATTAGAAAAGCTACCTAATTTTGAAAAAACGTAACTTTACTGAACTTTCATCAAAACACCATTTGCTTCAAAAGAAAACTCTTTTTTTGGACTTGTAATTTTTGCTATTTCTTCTTTAGATTTCCCCGCATCTTCTGCATAATGTTGTAGTTCTTTTACCGAAGTTTCTTTTATAAAAGCCTTACCTGCAACAATCACTTCGTTATCTTTAGAATCTAAAGGCATAAAAAAACCATACTCTTTAAAACGAACCATTGTTTCTTCACTATCATTTAAAGGTAATTTCATCCAACATCCTTTTTTAGAACATACTTCTTGAATAGTTGATGCAAATTTTACATCAATGGTATCTCCTACTTTTAAGGTTTTAAATTTTACAAGCATTTCACTGGAGGTTAATGCTTTGTCTGCTGATATTGTATCGCCAAAAGAATTAAATATTGGAATTTCTTTTATAACTTTTTGTTGTTTTTTAACTCCTTTTTCTTGTTTGCATGCTGTCAAAATTAATATTACAACAGTGCAAATTTTTACCATTAATTTCATCTTTATAATTATTATCAATTCTATACAAATGTATGAAATTCAAGAAGAAAATCTGATAGAAGGAATCTTAACTTAAGTTTGACTTTTATTGAAGTTCTTCTAATTCTATTTCTTCTGCAATTATCAATAGCACATCAGATTTATTGATAAATGACGCTATCTGAATAGTGATACTTTTTAATTGTTCATGACTATTGCAGAAACTCCATATATTTTCTATAAATGTTGTAAAATTTTGTGTTGCATCAAATTTGAATGCTTTGGCTTGATAAATTAAATTTAACAATTGATTGATTAGTTTTCTTGCATGATCTAATTTTTCTGTATGATTTTGATATACTTCCCAAAGATTTTCTTGGGAAAGTGCTAATATATTTGCTGAAAAATTAAATAGCTCTTTTCTTTTATTTTTTTTGTCTTTTGGCAAAAAACTAACCAACTCTACTCTTTTTACAGAGAATTTAGAAACTTGAGGTAGATTTAGTTTTTTAAAAACTTCCTCTGTTTCATACAGCCAATCTCTTAAGTTATCAATTCCTTGAAGGTCTTTTTTTTCAATAGTATTCACTAGTTTCTGAATTTTTGATAATTGCTTATCCAATTCAGAAACTATGGTTTTAATTGATTTTTTCATGACTATTCTGGTAAAAGTTTAGACGTTGTCTCTCCATTTTCATGATTTATAGTATGCCATTCCATTCCTTCTTCGAGAACTGTCATTTTTATAAAAACCATATTCTCAGTTTTTTGTTCTCTCAATTTGCTTGCTTCTACTATTACATTCGCATTTTCAATAGCACGTTGCGTTTGTTTAGGTTTCACTTCTGCTTGCATTCTTTTTATAATTTTCTGACTTAAAATATCTCGAGAAATTGGAGTATCTCCTGCTTTTTTTACATTCTCTTTTTTCCTTTCTTTTACATTAGTAGTATCTCCTTTTATCTGTATGGTTTGGTCAGAAATTTTATCTGAAAACAATTGAAGCGCACTTTCTATCGCTTCACCAGCTTTTAAACGTGTTTCTAGTTCATCTGCTTCTTTATATAATATTTTTCTAATTTTCATTGAAGATGTCCTATCAAAACTTTTCACTTGATATACGTTTGTTAATTCATCATACACTTTAGAAACAAATGTTTTATTGTCTATGGGTTGATAATCTATTGCTTCTGAAGTTTCCATATCATTTATTGCTACGGGAATTGTAAATTCTACATTTTGCATTTTCATACGAGGAATAGAAAAATGTTTTAATAAATGGTGCTGTGCATACTGTTCAGCAATGTTGGCGGATTCAATATCCGCCAATACTCTTGCTTGATTTACACTAGCAACTAATGTTCCTAGATAATCTTTTAAATTTGTCATTGTTTTTAGTTTTAAGCAGTAACTGCTGTTGGAGTTGAAACAATTGCATTTTCTAAAATTCCTAACAGTTTTTCCATTCCTGCAGGCATTTCATCTTGTACTGCTCTTACATGAACTGCCATAGAATATGTTTTTTCTATGTTAAATCCTTGTTGAGATTTACGCTTATAAGATGCAGATACATTTAATTTTGCAGAACCACCTGGCCAACGTTGTTTTACCGTTAAATCTCCTTTGATTCCAAATTCAGTTTCTACATTTCTAGATTCTACCGAATTGATTTTCGCATTAAAATCTACCGTAGTTTCATCAATACGAATAAAAGGAATTGGTAACATTGTTAAGATTGGCACTTCAATTTTCATATCCTGAAATTGTGCGGGTCTTGCAACTTGCGCTCCTAAAGTACTTGCTGCTACTGCGCCATTACCATCGCCACCAGAAAAAACTACAGATGGAGCTGATGTATAACCACTTCCTGGACTGTCAATCTCAATACGGTCAACTTCTCCAGAACCATTTAAAAATGCCGTTGCAGATGCTCCTGTTCCGCCTCCACCATTAAGTTCTACTGTTGGCGCAGATGTGTAAGAACTTCCACCATTAGAAACAGCAACAGATACTACTTGATCTGTATTTCCTTCTTGATATGGAGCTACTTGTTTTGGATATTTAAAAGACACGTAAATAGGGTCTTTGTCTTCTGTAAATCCAACTTTTTGGATAAAATCTACAGAACTCATTGATGCTTGTGCTTGCGCATTTACAACAGAGATTAGCGGTCCGCCAATCATAGATTCAAAATCGATACTTGCCAGTTCTTGCCCCGGATTGTATTTTGATAAACTCATAATAGTTAATTTTTAGTTTTACCTACTCTATTTAATATAGGCTTTTCGGTTTCCGCCAATTGTATTTTAAAATTACTAATACAAAATTCCGATATATCTAAAAACTTTACAAGAGGTAAATACCTGAAAATTCATCAGTGAAAAGACGGTTTTTAAAAGGGTGTTTTCACTGTATGGCAAAAATTATTGATCGTTTCTTAAAATACGATAAGATATATTGACGTAAGATTAGAAGACATAAGACGACAAGATAGTTCTATAAAAACTGAACAAAAAAGGTATTTATACGCTTTACGTTCTTGTTAAAATGATGATTTTTAATATTCTGAAATGAAATATTATATAGAATATACGTTATAGAGTATATTTGCTTTTTATTCGTAATACGGTTTATGAAAATTTATAGATTACTACTCTTTTCTTTCTTTTTCTCATCAATGTATGGGCAAGTTGGAGGGGAAGCAGTGTATCAATTTTTAAATGTTTCCACTTCTGCTAGACAAATTGCTTTAGGTGGAGAGGTTTTAACTTTGTTAGATGATGTAAACCAGCCTATATGGAATCCTGCTGTTATAAATGCTGAATTGGATAATAAACTCTCTGCCAATTATACTAGCTATTTGGCAGGAATTAATGTTGGCTCAATTTCTTATGCAAAAGTGATTACAAAAAGATTTGGAGCTATTCACGGAAGTATCAAATATTTAGATTATGGTTCATTAGTAGGGGCTGACGAACAAGGAAATGAAACGGGCAATTTTACCGCAAATGATATTGCTGTTTCTGTTGGTTATGCTTCAAATCTTCCTTGGACTAATTTTTTTATAGGAGGAAATGCCAAACTCATTAATTCTAATATTAGTAATTATACATCATTTGCGGTGGCTACTGATATAGGAATTTTATACTATAGTCCTTATAAAACATTTTCTGTTACTTTGGTGGCAAGAAATATTGGAACTCAAATAAAATCATTTAATGGAACTGTGGAAAAATTACCGTTTAAAGTTGCTTTAGGAGGTTCTTATCAATTAGAATATGTTCCGTTAAAATGGTATTTTACTTTAGACAATTTACAACAATGGGATGTTTCTGCGCCCAATCCTTCAAATCAAACCACTGATTTAGAAGGAAATGTTACTGATGAAAATCTTGGTTTTTTCAATAATGCGCTAAGGCATTTTGTTGTTGGAGCTGAATTATTTCCTGAAAGCGCCATTAATTTGAGGTTAGGTTATAATTTTAGACGAGCCAGTGAATTAAAACTTCAAAATGCAAGAACTTTTAGCGGAATTTCTTTTGGCTTTGGTATAAAAATGAACAAACTTAAATTTAATTATGCCTATTCTAAATTTCATTCAGCAACAAATACAAGTACATTTAGTTTACTCATAGATTTGGATACAAGAAGATGGTAAATAAAAAAATAACAATTGCAATAGACGGATTTTCTTCAACAGGAAAAAGCACTATTGCCAAACAATTGGCCAAACAATTAGGCTATATTTATGTTGATACGGGTGCTATGTATAGAGCCGTAACCTTGTATGCAATGCAGAAAGGGATTGTTGGAGCAACTTTTTTTAAAAAAGATGATTTAATTAATAGTTTAGATAAAATTTCACTTTTATTTCGATTTAATGAGAAATTAGGTTTTGCAGAAATGTATCTAAATGGCAAAAATGTAGAAAAAAAAATTAGAACATTAGAGGTTTCTAAATTAGTAAGCAAGGTTTCTGAAATATCCGAAGTTCGTAAAAAATTAGTGGCAGAACAGCAATTAATGGGAGTTGATAAAGGAATTGTCATGGACGGTAGGGATATTGGAACTGTTGTTTTTCCCGATGCTGAATTAAAATTATTTATGACAGCCTCACCCCACAAAAGAGCCACAAGAAGATATAAAGAATTGATTGCTAGAGGTGATGATGTACATTATAAAGAAATTTTGCACAATGTTGTAGAACGAGATAGAATTGATTCTACAAGAAAAGATTCTCCATTAAAAAAAGCAACGGATGCTATTGAGTTTGATAATTCTGAAATGGGGTTGAAAGAGCAGTTTAAAAAAATCTTTAGTTTGGTAGAAAGTAGCCTCTCTTAAATTAGCAAGAAAAATAATATTTTAATAGATTTGTTTATATTTTTATACGTTTATGAATTTAGACCCTCTAATTGTACAATTTCAAAAAAAAGATATCAAAGCATACGAAACATTATACAATATGTATTGTAATAGTATATCTGGGGTTGTATTCAATATTGTAAAAAATGATGATGTTGCTCAAGAAATTACACAAGATGTATTTATAAAAGTTTGGAATAATGCTGCATCCTATTCTTCAAAAAAAGGACGTTTCTTTACTTGGATATTAAATATAGCAAGAAACACAGCCATTGACTACACACGTTCTAAAAAGTTTAAGCAATCAAAACAAAACCTCAATTCAGATTTTTTCGTAGATATAATAGCAACCAATGAAAATTTAGACAATACTACTGACGCAATTGGTTTAAAAGAGTTTGTTAGCAAATTAGCAGAAAAATGTAAAGCTATCATAGAATTCTTATACTTTAAAGGTTTCACTCAAAAAGAAGCATCAGAAGAATTAGATATACCAATTGGTACCATAAAAACAAGAAACAGAGTTTGTATAAGTGAATTACGCACTATGTTAGGGGTATAAAAATGAATATAAAAGAATACATAGCATCTGGAATTTTAGAATTGTATGTTGCTGGTTCACTTTCTGAAAAAGAAAATGAGCAAGTATCTACTGAAATTCAAAAAAACCCAGAATTGTTAGCTGAAGTTGAATCAATAGAAAATGCTATTGTAAAACTGACAGCTGCAATCTCTAGAAAGAATTTGAAACATTTATTTACCACTCTAAAAGGTAAATTAATTTCTACAGAAACAAAAGTAATTCCGATTTCGAAACCAAAAACAAATTGGACACAATATACGGGTTGGGTAGCATCACTTCTTATTGGTAGTGTACTAATTTGGTCTATTGTTCAAAATAATAATTTAAAAGAACAAATTGCTTTAGAAAAAAAAGAGTTAGAAAATCAGATAGAAAAAGCATCTACAAATTTGGCTGAAGCAGAAAAACTGATGGCAATTTTTAGAGATAAAGATATTATTTCCGTTCCTCTTGCAGGACAAACCGTATCGCCAAATTCTTATGCAAAAGTGTATTGGCATAAAAAGACAGAGAATATTTACCTAGATGCTAAAGGATTACCAGATCCGCCAAAAGGAAAAGTATATCAAGTTTGGTCTTTAAAATTAAGCCCTCTAACACCAACAAGTTTGGGGACTATAGATACATTTACTACTGATAATAATAAGATTTTTACGATAAACAATGCTAACGAATCTGAAGCATTTGGTATTACATTAGAACCCGAAGGTGGTAGTGAAACTCCTACTCTAGAACAATTATATACTTTAGGGGCAGTAGCAGCAAAACCATAAAAATAATTTCTTAACTTCTTTTTCAATAAAAGGTACTAAACCATAAAGTGTGTAAGTAAAGTTATTCTAAAATTTTTCTGGGGCAATTTTTTTATTGCCCTCTGGGGAAAAATTTTGGAAATAACTTTACGATTAAATTAATCACTAAATTTATAAACACACATTTATTATGAAACCAGAAGATTTATTACACGAAGATTTTTTAAAACAATTTAAAACAGGTTCAGAACTTACCAGTTTTATAGGAAAACTCCATAAACGCGGAGTTGAAAAAATTCTTGAAGGCGAATTAGATGCTCATTTAGACTATTCTAAGCATCAAAAAAGCAAGAACCCTAATTCACGCAATGGTTATGGAAGCAAAACCATAAAGACAAGTTTAGCAGAGACTCAAATTCAAGTTCCCAGAGACAGAGATAGTTCCTTTAACCCGATGCTCATCAAGAAAAGAGAA
>JBMYWO010000074.1:0-8844 GCA_049607505.1 Polaribacter sp. | reverse complement strand
AGAAATATCCAAAAAGACTAAGACGAGTGGCTATATGGGATGATAAAAACAATCAAACCATAGAAGTTATAACCAATAACTTTACTTGGTGTGCAAATACAATAAGTGAATTATACAAAAGTCGATGGGACATAGAAATATTCTTTCGGGAAATTAAACAACTACTCCATATTAAGTCATTTATAGGTACAAGTAAAAATGCAGTTATGATACAAATATGGACTGCATTGATAACTATTTTAATTCTCAAATACCTAAAAGAAATCTCAAAGTATAATTGGTATTTGTCAAATTTAGTGGCGTTTTTAAGAATTAACCTTTTTGTGAAAATTGACTTACAAAAATGGCTAGATGATCCATTTATAAAAAATGAAAAGCCACCAGATATACATAACAAAGGGGTACTTTTACTCTTTTAGGTCTTTTGTGGCTGTAAATATTATAAAATCAGACTATAAATCATTAATGAAATTTATTTAGGACGGGATTGATTATTAATATTTATTATCATCTGTAGAAAAGGGATTTCACAAATAAATGAAATAGATGCACCAAAAGAGAATATTAAAGAACTTTGGAAAACATTTAACGACCGATATGCCAATTTCGATTTAAAAGAAGTGGATTGGAATGAAATGTATAAAAAGTATAGCATATTAATAAATGAAAAAACAACAAATGAAGAATTATTTGAAGTATGTTGTGAAATGCTACAAGAATTAAATGATGGTCATGTAACTATTGAGCCAAACTTTAAAGAAATTAATATTGAATGTGGTCCGCCTTATGAATTTTTACACGATATTGAGTTTGGGTCGGATTCTGAATTACAGAAATTTAATGATGTAATAGATCAGGAATTAGAAAAAAGTGGGTTTTCAAAAGCCGTTAAAACCGAATTAACAGAAGGCTCCAATTTTCAATATAGGCTTTCGAAACTGTATGGTTATTTAAGGTTAGATGAAATGACTGAAAAAATTACTTTTGGAAAATTTCAAAAAACTATTGATAAAGCCATTAATGCTTTCAAAAACAAAAAAGGACTTATTATTGACTTAAGATTTAATGGAGGTGGTTGGGACCATCACTCATATAAATTAGCAAGTAGGTTTGTTTCAGTAGGAGAAGTTAGTCATTTTGAAAGAAAAAGAATTAAAGGAACAATTGAATATTCCAAGTTTAAAGAGAAAAAAGTGAAACCTGGAGGTAAAATTCAATTTACTAAACCAATTGTTATTTTAACTAGTGATTATACAGCAAGTGCTGCTGAAGTTTTTGTATTACTAATGAAAGAATTACCTAATGTTACAATCATTGGTGACAACACTGAAGGTATATTTTCTGACATGTATTTTTTTAAACTACCAAACAAATGGAGAGTTAGTTTATCAAATCAGCAATATTTCTCAAACGACAAAAAAAATTATGAAGGAATTGGAATCCCCCCTGACATTAAAATTGTAAATAGTCGTTTAGATATAAAAAACAATCATGATCCTGTAATAAAAGAAGCGATTAACCATTTGAACAACAAAACAACCGCAAATAACTAAACGTTAGGATTAGTTATGGAGTATCCCAAAGGCTAGGAACTGTACGTAGTCAATTATCCTCTGGTTTATCATTCGGGTTTGATTAAAGTTTACGCCCTGATTAAGTAGAAATAAAGGATTTTCTAGTATGGCCTTTTCCTTAAATTAGATCCCTGAGCGGAGTCGAAATGAGGATTTACTAGTCCTTTGTTTAGGACCTTTCATGATATAAGGAAGACTTTTGAGTAATCAAAGGTCATTTTTTGTGGTTTTCTTCTATGTTTTGTACTTATCTTGAAAAAGATGTCACTTTTTAGATAAATAATGTATTCTTTTCTCTTGTAGATTTGATATAAAATGTATTTTTGGTTTACAGAAGGTGCATTTATCTGCATTATGAAAGGTATATGGTTACTTTTTTGAAGAAAGAGTAATTTTATACGAATATTATGTGCCATTTAAAAAATCAACTACTGAATGAAAATCGACTGGGATAAAAAAATCAAGATTGATACCGAATAGACTAACAGACAACTCACAAATCACTTTAATAATAAATCGGCCAAAGTTGTTGTAAGAGCCTATACTCCTAAAGTAACTGGAACAAAGTTTTGTTGTAATTCCTTAATTGAAGAGCTTGGTTATTTATTACCTGATTATGTTCATTCTGACAAATCAAAAAAAAAGCAATTAAAGTCATTAACTGCCAAATATGGAGAAGATATTGCTAAAGAACGATTACCAAATGCTTTATATTCTGAAGCTCAAACTTTTTTTGGAAAAAAACAACCTGCAACTGATGGAAAATATGGAGAGTTACTTTTGTTTGCTTTATGTGAAAGTATTCTCAAAAGTAAAATGGTTGCTCATAAAATAGAAGGGTTGTCTAATAATAAAGATCAAGTAAAAGGAGGTGATGGAATATTTTTAGGAAACTATGAATCAACAAATGGTAATCTAATACCTGCAATTTTTATTGGTGAATCAAAGATAATGCAAGAACGCGGTAAATCTGTTGATGAAGCATTAGATTCTTTAAATAGATTTCACGACAATCAAACCCAAGCAGAATTTAATCAAATGGAGTTTATAGTTGCTAATAGAACATTGTCACTAGATGAAAGTGATATTGATTATGACGAAGTTTATGAACGACTGACTCCTGGTACAGAGGTTTTTAAAAATCAAATTACTGTTCATCCTATCTTGTTGATGTATAACACTACAACTATTAATAAATTAGAAACAAAAGCAGCAGATCAAGAACAATTAGAATTATTGATTTCAAGTCATATATGTAAAAAAAAGGACGAAATGATTAAAATCATAAACGATAAGTTAAATTCATATCCAGAGATAAAAAAGGTTTATGTTGACTTTTTTTGTTTTCCATTTAATAATATTGACAACTTTAGAAATGGTATGTATTTTAATATTCATAAAGTTCCATATTCTAATTAACTATAACTTATGGAGCAATTCGATAAAATCTATACAAACAATTCCTTAGACACAGTTATTGAAAAACAAGTAATCAATTTACTAAGTAATAAAATTGACTCGATTTCTTCAATAGAAACTGATTTTAATGAGATTAGAAAAGCTGTTTGGCTTGCTTCCATTTTATCTGAAAGTGAAAATGAACAACATCTAAAAAAAGTTCAAGATTTAGCCATATTAATATTTTTAAACAATCAAGAAAATTTAGAGGTTTTAAAAGTTGTTTACGTTCTATTTTCTAGAATAGGAAATTTAACAGCTACAAATCATTTAAAAAAACTGGTGAAACCAAAAGAAAACAATGCTTTTTTTGAAGATATTGTTTTAATACAAGAACTTATTAACAAAAGAGTTGAAAATTCCATTTTGGTTAATGATAAGCCTTATTTATTAACCGATTTTCAAAAAAAACTTTTTGAAAATATTAAAGAAGAAAAATACATTTCAATTTCAGCACCAACTTCATCAGGGAAATCTTTTATTTTAAAAAAATATATTGAAGAAGAATCAAAAAAGATTGATAAATATTGTGTTTTTTATATAGTACCTTCTAGAGCATTAATAAATCAAGTAAGTGAGGAACTTAGAATTGACATACCAAATATTACAATAAAAAATGCATTTATTGAGAATGAAATTATTGAAAATGATAAGCTAATATATGTTATAACACCTGAAAGAGCTGTTAAAATAATTAATTCTGAAAATGCTTTAACATTGCCAAATCTCATTTTTATTGATGAAATACAGAATGTAGAAAATGAAGATGGGAGAGGGAATTTATTTGAATATGTTTATGAAGAATTATCCAAAGTTGATAAAACAAAAATAATCACCGCAGGACCATTTATTTCCAATTCTAATGAAATTTTCAAAGAATTATTCACTAAAGAAAGTAAAGTTATAAATACCGACTTATCCCCTGTATTTCAGCTTAAAACACTAGTGAAATTTGCTTCCGATTTTGTTTCTCTATCGTTATTTATAAATAACAAAGTCTCTTATAAACTTGAAAACATCATTAAAATTGATAATATTTCAAAGACTTTCAACTCAAACATAGGAGAAGGCTTAGCCTTAGTTATTAAAAATTTGAGTAATAATAATGAAAGTAATTTAATTTATGCTTCTCGTGGCGACTATGCAGAAAAATGGGCATTAAAATACTCAGATACTATTGAAATAGAAAATGACTTAGAAAATGATTTACAAGATTTGATTAAATATGTAAAAACGGATATACATCCAAAATATTTTCTCATAAATTGCCTAGAGAAAAGAATAGCTTTTCATCATAGCTCATTATCAGAGTTTGTAAGAAAAGAAATTGAAACTCTTTTTGGACAAGGAATTATAACAACCTTATTTTGTACATCAACTTTACTTGAAGGAGTAAACTTACCAGCAGACAATCTTTTTGTTATAAAGCCAGAAAAAAATAAAACAGAACTAACTGACTTTGAGTTTGGTAATCTAATAGGAAGAGCAGGAAGAATTAAAAACACATTATTTGGGACTATTTATTGTGTAAGTAAACAAAATAATATAAAGTGGGCAGAAGATTACTATCAAGCAAACTACAGTAAAGAAGTTAAGACTTCAAGTTCAAGAGCTTTACCCGAAATGAACAAAGAAGACCTTACAAAATCAAGTATTCAAATAGAATCGCCAAAAGTAAAAAACGTTATTATTTCATTGAGAAATAAAGCTTTAAAAAATGATGGTTCACTTGAAAAATTCTTGACAAAACACAATCTTAGTGACAATAATATAGAAAGAATAATAAATTCTGTTAAAAGATCTATTAAAGAGGCTACAATTCCACACCAAATTCTTAAACGTAATCCAACTATAGATCCTTTATTACAAGATGAATTATATAAAAGAATATTAAAAGATGGAATTTCTAAATGGGTAATAAATACAAAAAGCTCTAATTATTCCAAAAGAAGTATTGATAAAATTGAAAATGCAGAAATGATATTTGAAAACAAAAATCTATTCTGGCAACTAGAGGATTTAATTTCAAGATTGAATCAAATTTTCGAAATCAAAGAAGAAATTCACAAATCAAATTCATTTTGGATTAATATAATTCCTATTACAATAAATACTTTGAATTGGGTTCAGGGTCAAAGTTTAGGTCAGATAATAAATGACAGATTAATTTATTATTCTAGTGAAAAAGTTAGTGAAAGCAACAGAATTGATATTAATAATCAAAAAGCAATTAATCAACACATTAAAGATGTTATTCGAATAAACAACAAAGTTGTTACTTTTTCAATTTTAAAATATTTTCAATTATTAATTGATATACTGGATCTAGTATTAAATGAAGAACAAAAAGAACTTTACAAACTGACTTTAGCTTTACCAATTCAAATAGAATTAGGAACACAAGAACCAATAATTATATCATTAATTTCCAATGGAATTCCTCGAACAATTGCTTTAAAACTATATAACATTTTCAAGAAAACCATTGAATATAAAAATGAAACAAAAATATTAGATTGGTTGAGGTCTCAAAATCATATTGTTGGGTTAGAACCTATCTATAACAAATTCTTAATAAAAAATAATTTCTTGAGAATAAAAACAAACGGCACCCAATAACTAAAAGTTCGGTTTGCTCGCATGGCATCCCGAAAAACTAGGAACTGAACGTAGTCAATTATCCTCTGGTTTATCATACGAGATTGACTAAAACCTATAACTTTCTTAAATAAAAAAAATAGAGATTTTCTAGTATGGTCTTTTCCTTAAATTAGAACATTGAGCGGAGTCGAAATGAGGATTTACAAGTCCATTGTTTGGGACCTTTCATGATATAAAGAAAGACTTTTGATTAATCAAAGGTCTTTTTTGAGTTAAAATTCATTTATATCAGTACATTTTATACTAAAAACCACTTAAGTTATATCAAATCGTAATTAGATTATTATTAAGTGACAATTGAATAGTTTACAAGATTTCAATAATTTTACATAAATAAAAAACTTTTGGAACTACGAGAAATGGAATTAAAAGATTACAATGAAAAAGAACGAAAAAAGGAATTTGAATATCTGAAAACCAATGTTTTTAGTGGACTTAAGAACCTGAATGACGGATTCGATTCTGAATCAAATTACTATTTCTCGGAATCTGATTTTGAAATAATACTTGACCGAATTGAAGAAAATGGAATTGCTATTTTTGGAATTGAACCTTGGTTAGATGGAGATTTTTATGATGTTTTAGGTTTCGAAGATTATAAAACTTCTGCGGATGACCCAAAATGGTATAGAAAAGCATTTGCTACATTTAAAAATTTGGAAAAGAATTTAATGTATTCGGCGAGTTACCAAGTCCCCAAAAAAATATTCAATGATAAAAAACACGTTGGGCAATAACTAAGAGTTTGGATTGCTAGGGATTGAACGTATGACTCTAACCTTTGGTTTACATTTCATTCTAAAGTCCAATTCATACTTTTTCAGAAAGTGGTAGGCGAGTACTTGTTAGGTTAGTAATATTTATATTCTGAAGGTTATAGTTGATATGTAAGTTAATTATTTACTTTTGTGGTGGTGTGAAAAAATACGTTTTATTCCAAAATATGATCATTATTAAAACATTAGATTTTTGAAAATAGGAAAAATATTATTAGGCGTTTTATTACTTTTTGGAATTGGTAAAGAATACGTGCAAGCAAGTAGAGATTTAGGATCATTTTTATCTCCAGGAATTATTATTGCTGTCATACTTTTTTTAATGCTATGTACATGGTTGATAGGAAGTGGTTTTTCAAAGAAAAAGTTGAAAATTAAATCATTTGATTTTTTGAAATTCTTTATCATCACTTGTGTTAGCTTCTTATGTATTTCATTTTTTAATTTATTTTCAACTGTAGTGCCAAGTGGTTTTGTAGAAATCAATGGCTTAAAAATTCCGTTGAATAAATGTATTGATGGTAGTAGAAGAATAATTTCTGACAAAAAGGGAAGAAAGGAATATTGTTTGTGTTTAAGTGAAAAAATAACGTCAGATACTTCTCTGAAACAGAAACATAAAGATGCATTAGAACGTGGTGCATTAGCTGAAGTCTTAACTGCAATACAAAATACAAAAGCTTTTACCGAATTAGATCTTGATAATTGTCTTAAAAATGTTGAGTTTCGATGGACCGACAATGTTGTAAAGACATTGAAAGAGAATGGGATAAAGGAGCTTAAAGATACAGAATTTGAGGAAACCAATGATATTGAAGCGTATTGTGATTGCCTAATTAAGGAATACAAAAATTTTCCATTAAATAAAATCTTAGAAGACGGATTTAATGAAAGTGCAATAGGCATTTCAATAGATTCTTTATGTACTGAACAAAGTAAAAGATAATAATTCATTCTAACTATGGTCTTTATTTCACTTTGGTGTAAAACTGCCAAACCCAGAAATGAGGTGTTAATCTCCACGAAAGATACCACAACCAGATAATAAAAACCAAAAAAAAGAGAGCCTAAAGCACCATGCTTTAAGCTCTCTTTTGATTAAACAAACTCTCAGAAATCTTATCTTCTTAAATTAAGAGTGTCATTAAAGTCTCTAATTTGGTCGTTTATTTTGTTTTTTAGAGTTTCGTAACCACCTTCCGATTCTAGGGTGATGTGGGCTTCAATGAGTTTGGCCATTTTTTTGAAAATTGCCATAATTTTCAACTTCAAATCCTTGGTATTAACCTCTCTCATGGCCGTTTTTATTTCCGCTCTCTCTATTAACAGAGTTTCGCAATTCAGATTATAAGTTTTAATGTCGCTTACCCAATCCTCAACATTTAACAGAACTAGCGCCTCAGAAAGGGCAGGAGTGTTTTCAAATTCATTGATTAAACTCTTCAGAACGGCGGTTTCTTCTCTTAAATTGAGGTTTACTATATCGGAACCATGATTGTGTATGGTTGCCAATATCCTTTTGGCAGCATTGGCCTTTTCAATATCCGAAAATAGGGTATAACCTTCAATAACTTTAACAAAACCAACATGTGCATTGTCTCTAGAGTTATCTTCTTTGTTAATAGGATCTGTTAAAGGATTTTTAAGACTGGCTTTAAAAACAGTTTCAAGTGAACCCAGTTTTTTCTTAAAATTACCGTGCAAAGGAACTAAGGTTTCAATATTAGATTCTATAATAATTTGATCAATACTGTTCATTAATTCTAAAAATTCGGCATTGCGGTAATTGTAGTAATAGATAGTTAAAAACATGATATTTAATTTTTTATGATAGAATAAAGTTACTCAAAACATTTCTAAAACGTATGCGTTTATTAACCTTTAACTCATTGCTGAATAGTGTTATAATTAAATGATGTTATAAAAACATTTTGGATATTTATATGTTTTGTAAAAATCGCTAAGCCATAAGAATTATATAATAATGTCTACAAATTTCTTAAGCCATTAAAACTTTGAATTTCAGCTTTTGAAATGAAATGTTAGTTTCCGGACAATTGAATTTCAGCTTTTGAAATAGAAAGTTGGTTTCCGGACAGTTGAATATCAGTTTTTGAAATGAAATGTTGGTTTCCGGACAATTGAATTTCAACTTTTGAAATGAAATGTTGGTTTCCGGACGATTGAATTTCAGCTTTTGAAATGAAATGTTAGTTTCCGGACGATTGAATCTCAACTTTTGAAATAGAATGTTAGTTTCCGGACGATTGAATTTTAGCTTTTGAAATGAAATGTTAGTTTCCGGACGATTGAATTTCAGCTTTTGAAATGAAATGTTGGTTTCCGGACGATTGAATTTCAGTTTTTGAAATGAA
>JBMYWO010000073.1:0-9118 GCA_049607505.1 Polaribacter sp. | reverse complement strand
GATATTCATCTCTGTTGGTGATTTACACAAAAGGTGGTCTTTGTTTAATTCTATAACTCCAAATCGAGTTTGAAGTTTTTTTTTGAGTTCTTGCTTTTTGGAACTTTACCTACTGAAACCTGTAAAACTTCTTGTCCAACCTTTTGCATCATCTCTGTATAGGTAGATTCATAATCATAGCCACTCTCCATACGGGTAGGGTTATTCTCCCATTGATCATAATTATCCTCAAATACCTTTAAAGCTTGTTCTTTTCTAGTCATAATATTATATATTTTCCCTAAAAATAAACTTTTTAGCCTAAAATGGGAAATTTGTCGTACACCCTTTTTAATTGGATGTACCACAAATTTCACTATAATGAGAATTTTCTAAAATATTAATTTTATTGGTTTTTGCGGTTAATGAGGTTGTGATACGTTCTATATTTAAACCGCTACAAATAAAGATAAAACTAAATATTACCACTATGATTTTTTAGATGAATACAAATAATACCTATTTTGATTGTCAATTGCAATCTTATTAGTAGATAATAAACTCCGCAAATGTATCAAAATGTCTTCTTCATTTCCTTCTAAAACTTCACAAATTTCTTTTGAAGATGTGCTTTTATTGTTCGCTAACAATTCAAGAATCGAGGCTGTAGAAATGGTTTTTCGATACTTTTTTTCTGATAAACAAACATCGCAAATACCACATTTGTTAGTGGTTGTTTCATCAAAATAATGTAGTAATTGAATGCTTCTACAAACCTTATTATTCTTAATAAAATTGATGAAATCATTGGCTTTTTTTCTCTTTTGATGGATATATAATTTTATTTCTTTAGCACATCTATTAATGGTTTTATCATCTTCTCTTGGCAACAAAAATGTAATTTCTGAATCTGTAGTTACAGGTTTGTATATCACTAAATGATCCTTTTCCAATTGCTTTAAATTCTCAATCATTTGTTGCGATGTGATTCCAGTTTCTTTCGCCAAAAGAAATTCGTTTATGTTAGATTCTTGTTCAAAAAGACCTCCGTAAGTTCTTAAAAGTGAGTTGATTGTTTTTCTAAATCGTTTGTTTTTATGACTATATGCTAAAACTTGTTTGCTACTTGCTATACATTGTAGCCTAGATTTTTTATTAAAATGAGTGCTGATTTCTAAAATACCATTGTTTGCTAATATTTTGAGGATGATTGCTACCTTATTGGGTATGAAATCATATTTTTTAGAAAATTCAAAGAGATTAAATTCGAAAGAATTTTCTATCAATTCGCCATTTGCAATTCTAAAATGTTGATAGATTTTTTTATGAACTTCTTTAATTTCATCAATGGTTGGTAAAGAATTTTCTAACTGTTTTTTAAAGAGTAAAATATCATTTTCGTTTTGCAACAATACGGCAAAAGATTTTTCATTATCTCTGCCCGCTCTTCCTGTTTCTTGCACATAATTTTCAATACTTGAAGGCAAATTAAAATGAACAACAACACCCACATTGGGCTTGTCTATTCCCATACCAAAGGCATTTGTGGCCACCATTATAGGCGTTTTTTCAGTCATCCAATTGTCAAAAGAAAGTTGTTTTTCTATCAATGACAGTCCGCCATGATAGTAACTACTCTTAAAAGTATTTGCATTTAAAAAATTAGCGATTTCCTCGGTCTTTTTTCTGGAATTTACATAGACAATTGCAGGCGTTTTTGTCTTTATAAAAATCTGTTTTAGGCGTAATAATTTGTCTTCAATCGTATAAATTTGATAGGCTAAATGTTCTCTAAAAAAAGATTTTCTAAAAATAACAGGCTTGTTTAAAGTAAGGTTTTTAGAAATATCGTTAATCACTTTTTTATCAGCGGTAGCAGTTACAGCAATAAAATTTGTTTCGGGTTTTAAGTCTCTTAACACTTTTATATTTCTGTAAGAAGGTCTAAAATCATGTCCCCATTCAGAGATGCAATGCGCCTCGTCTATCGCAATTAAATTTACGTTTAATTCTTTTATTTTTTGCTGCATAAAAGCAGATTGTAGTCTTTCTGGAGAGAGATAAAGAAATTTAAAATTTCCAAATTTTAGATTGTCAAAAAGCGTAATGATGTCATCTTGCAATGTTCCTGAAGGAATTGTAATTGCCTTGATATCAAGGTTTTTTAAATTTTCTACTTGATCTTGCATCAATGCAATTAATGGGGAAATGACAATGCAAATGCCTTCTTGCATCAGTGCAGGAATTTGAAAGCAAATAGATTTTCCACCGCCTGTTGGTAAAAGTGCGATGGTGTCTTTTTTTTCTAAAACGGAATTGATAATTTCTTCTTGTGGGTCTCTAAATTCAGAAAATCCCCAATATCTTTTTAGTATATTTTTTGCGGAAATCATACCGTTTGTATAAGGAAAATGGGGATTTTGTTAGCAATTAATTTTATGTGGCGCAACGTAATTATTCATTTAGTTTCTTTCTTCATCAGTCTTTAAAGGAATTAATACTAAAAAGTGTGACCAAGATAAATGTCGTGACAGTGAAACGACATTTTCAAATTCGGAAAATTTTTCAGAAAATTGAATCATTCTCCTAATATTTTTATCCTTAAAACTATTCCCAAAATTTGCTGTCAATTCTCGTGACAGTGAAACGACAATTTCTTTTCCATATTCAGCTCTATTGTTTTCTAAAATATCAGATTGAATTCGTTTTCCAATTTTCCAAAACATAATTGTTAGAGAACTATTTGCTTGAATAGCTACTTGAGTTTTTGTTTTTTCAATGATTGAAACTAAATCGTTAAGTGTATTTTGGTATTTCGATTTCTCTATGGGCATACTACTTTATTTTCTGAAAATCAAAGGTAATCTTAAAGTTTGGGTCGGTTTTTAGGATGTTATTTTTATGTTAGGTAGCTCACTAGCAAGCGAATTCATAATAAAATCCGTACGATTTTTTACAGAACCAAACGGAACTTCAATTATAGCATATCCTAATTCTTTATACGCTTCTATTAAAAACTGATGGATAAGAACGGATTCTTCAAAAGTTTCATAACGCTCATTATCAGAAGTATATATTTCTTCCCAAGGGGAAAACACATATATTTTATCATATTTATAAATCTTGCTTTTTTCAATAAAAATAGGCGGATATGTTGTTTTTAGATAATTCATATAGGCATATACTTCTGGAATTCCTCTATCAAAAAAAACAATGTTATGTGTTGTTTTTTCGGCATCTAAAAACTGTTGTTCTCTTCCTTCTAATAATTTTTTACTAAACAACAAAGGCTGTGTTAAAAATAATTGGTCTATGCCTTGCTCTTTTGCTTTGAATGTAATTTCTCTAGATATTTCTGGCATACAAAAATAATTTCTCTTCACTAACTCATTTAAAACTGCGGTTTTACCAGTGCCTGGTCCGCCAATGAAAACAATTTTTCGTTGCATTTCACAAAAATAAATGTTTCCCTTTATAAATCTAATTTTTAATGTAATTTTGTACGCTGTACACGTGAAAAATTTCTAGCAATAGCACATAGACTATGAGTGATAAAGATACTTTTTATAAAAAGTTGAAGAATCAATTAGATGATACGAGTACTTTTCCAACGGATTATATGTACAAATTTATTGTCCCTACGGATAAAAATCAAGCAGAAGAAGTACAAGGATTATTTGACAAAGGTGGGGCAGTAATCAAAACAAAAAAATCTAAAACAGGAAAATATATTAGTATTTCTATCGTATTAAAGATACAAAGTTCCGATGAGGTCATTTTGTATTATAGAAAAGCAGAAAAAATTAAAGGAATCATTTCATTATAATATCAATTTTATGAGAAAATCAATTTTATTAGTTGTTCTATTCAGTTTTACAATAGCTGTTTTTTCACAAAAAAAGGACAAAGTTTTGTTAACTATCAATAATGAAAAAATTAAAGTATCTGAATTTAAAAGAGTGTATGAAAAAAACTTAAATGTTATTGATAATGAGGAGGCTAAAAAAGTAAAAAATAATTTAGAACTTTTTATCAATTATAAGCTAAAGGTAAAAGAAGCCTACGATTTAGAGTTGGACACGCTAAAATCGTATATCAGGGAAATAAATACGTATAAAGATCAACTATCTGCACCTTATTTGGTAGATAAAGAGCTTATAGACAAAATGGTAGAAGACGCTTATTTTAGAACTAAAAATGAAATTAAGGCGCAACATATTTTAGTAAAAACACCTAAAAAAGCAAGTCCAAAAGACACCTTAACTGCTTATAATAAAGTTTTAAAGGCAAGAAATAAAATTGTTTCTGGAACTCCTTTTGAAACGGTTGCTAAAGAAGTTTCTGAAGATCCGTCGGCAAAAGTAAATGGTGGTAATTTAGGTTATTTTTCAGCATTTAGAATGGTATATTCGTTTGAGAATGCAGCATACACTACAAAAGTAGGGGAAATTTCGATGCCTTTTAAAACACGTTTTGGGTATCATATAGTAAAAGTTGATGCGCTAAGATCCTCTAAAGGCGAAATAGAAGCTGCTCATATTTTGGTAGCAGATACCACTCAAGTTGGTAAAACTAAAATTGATAAAGCCTACAATAAACTTCAAAACAATGAAACATTTGAAGTTGTAGCAAAACAATATTCAGATGATCCTCGTTCTAAAAATGAAGGAGGAAAGCTAGGTAAATTTGGAAGTGGAAGAATGGTAAAACCTTTTGATGACGCCGCATTTGGTTTAACAAAAATCAATAGTTATTCTCAACCTGTAAAAACACGTTTTGGTTGGCATATTATAAAATTGTTGAAGAAAATTTCTGTACAGCCTTTTGAAGAAATCAAAGAAGAATTGACCGATAAAGTCAAAAAAAGTGGTGGTGCTAAACTGTCTAAAGAGTCAGTTTTAAACAAACTGAAAAAGAAATATACTATTGTAGAAAATGAAGCTGCCAAAGCTATTTTTAAGAGAAAAGATATTAGGGAAATTCCAAAAGATTCTTTGCAAGAAACAATTTTTAGTATCAACGATAAAAAAATAAAACAAGAAGAATTTGTTACGTATATCAAAAGAAGAAATCAACCCATAGAACTTCTTTTTCAAATGTTTAAAGATTATGAAATCTTAAAGTATTATAAAATAAATCTTGTAGATACCGAACCTGATTATGCATATTCACTCAAAGAATATGAAGACGGTTTGCTATTATTTGAGTTGATGCAACGAAAGATTTGGGACAAATCTGCAAAAGATACTTTGGGACTTCAAAACTATTTTGCCAATCATATTGACAACTATAAAACGAAAGAATTAAAGAGTGTCAAAGGCATCGTAATGAATGATTATCAATTTTTTTTAGAACAGAAATGGATTGCGGATTTAAGAAGAAAAAATACGGTTCAAGTAGATAAAAAGCAGTTGAAAAAACTGATTAAATTTTACAAGAAAAAGTAATGAAATAGCTATACTCATTAGTGGGTACTTAAAACCCATTGATTTTCACTTTTTTATTTTTTGGCTCTTTGACATTTTTGTAATCGTATTTGCTAAGTATGTCTTTTACAAGAGTTTTGTCTAGTAGAGAGATGCTCAAAATTTGTAATATTTCGTAGATTGAACGCTCTACTTTTAGAATATTTCCAATTATCGCTACAAGGCAATATGCTATGATAGCACAGTAGATTTGTGTTTTTTACTGCATTAATAGATGTCCCCTATAGCTAATTGGGAAAGACAAAAAACATATACATTTGATAATAAATGATTTATGAAAAACAGAAACATTGCCTTTGATGTTAAGTTCAAAATTTGATTTATAACAACTCTCCCGAGCTTTTGTAATCAAAAATCTGAAAACTTTTTCAAATCGTCACGCTATATAAAATCAATGTATCTACGATTAACAAAGAATTTCAAAGAAATTTTATTTATTTTTAGTGCCCACTAGTGATATTTGTTAAATAATCAAATCTGAATTTAGATGAAAAATTTATTCCTATTCTTCTTATGTACGTCAATAAGCATCACTGCACAAAAAATAGATCTAAACTACTATTTGCCAAAAGACGTAAGTTACAATCCAACTATTCCAACACCAAAATCAGTTATTGGGCATGAAGTAGGCGAATGGCATATTACACACGATAAGCTAGTTACTTATATGAAGGCTTTAGCAAAAACTTCAGATAGAATTTCTCTAGAAAACAGAGGAACAACCTTCGAAGGAAGGCCTTTATTGTTATTAACAATTACTTCGCCAAAAAATCATCAAAATATAGAAACCATAAGACAGCAACATATTGATCCCACCAATAGTAGCAGTGTTAGTGTTTCTAATGCGCCAATTGTGGTGTATCAAGGATTTTCCATTCACGGAAACGAACCCAGTGGTGCCAATGCAGGTTTGGCTGTTGCCTATTATTTAGCTGCTGCACAAGGAAATAAAATTGATGAATTATTAGACAATACCATTATTTTATTTGACCCTTCTTTTAATCCTGACGGACTGCAACGTTTTGCATATTGGGCAAATACCAATAAAAGCATCAACTTGAATCCAGACCCAAACGATAGAGAATATACAGAAGTTTGGCCTAGAGGAAGAACCAATCATTATTGGTTTGATATGAACCGAGATTGGTTGCCAGTTCAACTGCCAGAAAGTAGAGCAAGAATAAAATCTTTTCATAAATGGTTGCCAAATATTTTGACAGATCATCATGAAATGGGTACCAATGCTACCTTCTTTTTTCAACCAGGAATTCCCAGTAGAACACATCCGTTAACACCACAAATGAACCAAGATTTAACGAAAGAAATTGCTACCTATCACGCAAAAGCTTTTGACAAACTGGGCTCTTTATACTATTCTGAAGAAAGTTTTGATGATTTCTATTATGGTAAAGGTTCAACCTTTCCAGACATTAACGGAAGTATTGGTATTTTGTTTGAACAGGCAAGTTCTCGTGGACATATTCAAGAGAGTGCAAATGGAATTTTAACATTCCCTTTTACCATCAGAAATCAGTTTACGGCAGCCCTATCAACCCTAGAAGCTGCTAAAAATATGCGTGTAAAAATCTTACAATACCAACAAGATTTTTATAAAAAATCTAGAAACACGGGTGAGAAAAAAGCCATTGTTTTTGGCGATGAAAAAGATGCTGCAAAATCCTATCATTTAGCCGAAGTTTTAAAACGCCATCATATAAAAATTCACGAAGTAAAATCTGATTTTTCTTCCAACGGAAAAAAATTTAAAAAAGGATATAGTTATGTAGTCCCTATGAATCAAAAAAATCAGCGTTTGGTAAAAGCCATGTTTGATGTAAGAACAAGGTTTACAGATAGTTTGTTTTATGACGTTTCTGCATGGACATTCAATCATTCTTTTGGAGTTGATTTGGCTAAAAATGTTTCGCTTTCTAAAGCTGGAAAAGAAATTTCAGACTTAAAAATAAAAATAGGAAGCGTAAGTTCTAAAAGCGATTATGGATACTTAATGCCTTGGAATGAATATTATACCCCAAAACTATTGAATGCTGTTTTAGAAAAAGGTTTGCGTGCAAAAGTATCTATGAAGAACTTTAAAAATGGCGGAACTTCTTATGAGTATGGAACTGTATTTATTCCCGTCCAAAATCAGAAGTTAGATGCTACGAAATTATATAAATTTTTATCAAAAAAAGCGAAAGCAAGTCATGTTCAATTATACGGAGTTCGTACAGGTTTAAATGACGGAATAGATTTAGGAAGTCGTAATTTTATGAATATTACACAGCCCAAAATTGCCATGTTGGTTGGAAATGGAATTAGAAGTTATGATGCAGGTGAAATATGGCATTTATTAGACACACGTTTTGATATGAAATTGACAAAATTAGATATGTCCTATTTGTCTAGAGTTGATTTGAGTAAATATACAACCATTATAGTGCCTAGTAGTAATTCCGTGGATAAAAGAATAGAGCAAAAGTTAAAAACGTGGGTTCGAAATGGGGGTGTTTTAATTGGATATAGAAATGCAGTCAAATGGTTGGCAAGCAAAAAGTTTATCAATATTGAATTTAAAAAGGCTAAAATAGATACAATAAATAATGTCTCTTTTGAAAACAAATCACTAAAATCTGGTGCGCAAGTAATTGGTGGGGCTATTTTTGAGGCCAACATAGATCGTTCGCATCCTATTAATTTTGGTTATAAGAATGATAAAATAGCCTTGTTTAGAAATACCACTATTTTTATGAACGCTGATAAAAAGAGTTACAACAATCCAATTCAATATACATCCAGTCCTTTATTAAGTGGATATGTTTCTAAAGAAAATTTAAAACAACTTAAAAATACCGTTCCGTTTAAAGTACAAAAAATAGGAAAAGGGAAAGTGCTTGTTTTTACTGATAATACCAATTTTAGAGCCTTTTGGTATGGAACGAATAAATTATTAATGAATGCTATTTTCTTTGGGAATAAAATGTAAATAGAAGTTATGAGTTAAGAGTTGAGAGTTATGAAGTTGGAAACGGGAAGTCTGGGAGCGGGAAGTTGGGAGTTTGGAAGTAGGAAGTCCTCAAAATAATTTTCAGTTCTTGTTATAACGATCTTTTAGTCCTACTGGTTTTACGCTAATTCATTCTTTCTCAATATCATCTTTTAAGAAGTATCGTTATTTGAATAAAAATAATTACTTTTGATTTTCTAATAAAAACCCACTAAAAATGGCAACTATTACATTAAAAGGAAATCCAATTGAAACCATTGGAAATTTACCAACAGTAGGTAGTAAAGCAATGGATTTTACACTTACAGCTGAAGATTTATCACATAAAAGTTTAGCTGATTTTAAAGGAAAGAAACTGGTTTTAAATATTTTTCCAAGTATAGATACAGGAACCTGTGCTACTTCTGTAAAGAAATTTAATGAGCAAGCAGCAAATTTAGAAAACACAAAAGTAATCTGTATTTCTAGAGATTTACCTTTTGCACAAGCACGTTTTTGCGGTGCTGAAGGAATAGAAAATGTTGTGGTGCTTTCGGATTTTGCTTCTGGGAAATTTGGAAAAGATTATCAACTAGAAATTACAAATGGTCCTTTAGCAAACTTACATTCTAGAGTGATTGTTGTTATTGACGAAAACGGAAATATA
>JBMYWO010000072.1:0-9226 GCA_049607505.1 Polaribacter sp. | reverse complement strand
GCTGTCCTGACGAAGCATCAGCAAAAAAAATGATTGCCAAAATTAAAGAGATTAGAAAAGCTGGTGATACCATTGGCGGAACCATTATGTGTGTTGCTCAAAATATGCCTGTTGGTTTGGGCGAACCTATTTTTAAAAAACTTCATGCAACATTAGGGCAAGCAATGTTGTCTATAAATGCCGTAAAAGGATTTGAATTTGGTAGCGGATTTTGTGGTGCAGGAATGGTGGGTAGTGAACATAATGATATTTTTAATGCCGACGGTTCTACGCAATCTAATTTATCTGGCGGAATTCAAGGTGGTGTTTCTAACGGAATGGATATTTATTTTCGTGTGGCTTTTAAACCTGTGGCTACCATTATGCAAAATCAAGCCACCATCAATTCTGAAGGAGAACTAACAGAAATTCAAGGAAAAGGTCGCCATGATCCTTGTGTAGTTCCTAGAGCTGTACCTATTGTAGAGGCCATGACAGCTTTGGTGTTGGCTGATTTTTATTTGCTTGATAAAACAAGAAAAATCTAGCCTACAATATTCTTTCTGATGTAATTTTTTAAGCAAACAAAGTAGCAAAAACCTCTTCTATTTTACCAACCAAAACAAGTTTTATTGTATGCTTTTTAGAAGTTATTTTATTGTATTTAGAGGCTACAAAAGTTTTATATCCTAGTTTTTCTGCTTCCAAAATGCGTTGGTCAATTTTAGAAATAGGTCTTATTTCTCCTGCCAAACCAACTTCTGCTGCAAAACAAACATTAGGGTTAATAGCAATATCTTCATTGGAGGATAAAATTGCAGCTATAACTGCCAAATCTATGGCAGGATCGTCAATAGTAATTCCGCCAGTAATGTTTAAAAAAACATCTTTAGCACCTAATTTAAACCCTGCTCGTTTTTCTAAAACAGCCAAAATCATATTCAGTCGTTTTAGATTGTATCCCGTTGTAGAACGCTGTGGTGTTCCATACACAGCAGTGCTTACAAGAGATTGAATTTCAATCATTAAAGGTCTAATTCCTTCTAGAGTAGAAGCAATTGCAGTACCGCTTAAATCGGCATCTTTTTTAGAAATTAATATTTCAGACGGATTGGAAATTTCCCTTAAACCATTGGAAAGCATTTCGTAAATTCCTAATTCTGATGTAGAACCAAATCTGTTTTTTTGTGAGCGTAAAATTCTATACGTATGGTTTCTATCGCCTTCAAATTGTAGAACAACATCTACCATGTGTTCTAAAATTTTTGGTCCAGCAATATGCCCTTCCTTATTAATATGTCCAATTAATAAAACTGGTGTTGCTGTTTCTTTGGCAAATTTTATAATTTCTGATGAAGTTTCTCTAATTTGAGAGATGCTTCCTGGTGAAGCTTCAATAGCATGGGTATGCAATGTTTGAATAGAATCGATGACCAAAACTTCAGGTTCAGTTTCTTCAATATTTCTAAAAATTTGTTGTGTATTTGTTTCTGTTAAAATTAAACAATTAGAACTGGTAGATTCCAATCTTTCTGCTCTCATTTTTATTTGAGATTGACTTTCTTCGCCAGAAACATACAACACTTTTTGCGGAATATTTAGAGCAATTTGTAATAGTAAAGTAGATTTTCCTATTCCAGGTTCGCCCCCCAAAAGCGTTACAGAACCTTTTACCAAACCACCTCCTAAAACAGTATCTAACTCTTTGTTTTTAGTAACAATTCGTTCTTCAGGATTTAGTTGAATATCAGCAATTTTTAGCGGTTTGTTTATGATTTGTTTTGCTGTTGTAGATTGTTTCCAAGCACGTTTTTCTTCTTTTTTGATGACTTCCTCTACAATGGTATTCCATTCTTTGCAAGCACCACATTGCCCCACCCATTTTGCATGTTGAGTTCCGCAATTTTGACAAAAAAAAGTTGTTTTGGTTTTGGACACTTTTAAAGTTTAAAACACAAAGTTACATTAATTTATTGGTTGGTTATTTAAAATATGAACGCTTAAAATATTTATTTTTAACACATTTTTAATCAAAAAGAATTGTATTTTTATTGTTCTTTTTCAAATTTGTTTTTTATGAAACTATTACAAACTTTAATATTTATATTTCTTTATAAATTTACATTTTCCCAAAATGTAAATATTCCTGATGCAAATTTTAAAAATTATTTGTTAAGTAATGTAGCCGTTAATACTAACAATGATTCTGAAATACAGGTTAGTGAGGCTATGAATTTTACAGGAACATTGTCTTTTCAGTTTAGGTCTATAAATGATTTAACAGGAATTGAATTTTTTAAAAACCTTAGTGTTTTAGATTGTGGTGATAATAACTTAACGAGTATAAATTTGGCTGAAAATACCGCTTTAGAGCAACTACTTTGCTATGATAACAACTTAACATCTCTTGATTTAAGTAACAATACTAATTTAAAAGTTCTAGATTGTAGAGATAATCAATTAACAACTTTAGATATAAGCAATAACACCTTGTTAAATTACTTAAGTTGCCCGTTTAATAATATTGTAAGTTTAAATTTAGAAAATACTATTTTAGAGACTTTAAGATGCTATTCAAATAATATATCTAGTATTGATGTTTCTAGCTTAACTACACTTTCTACAATTCTTATTAGTAATAATAATTTAACAGAATTAGATTTAAGCAATAATTTTGCACTAACTGTAATTGAATGTAAAAGCAATAATTTATTAACCGATTTAAATGTAGCAAACACTAATAATACAAACGTAACAACTTTTGACACAAGATTTAATCCTGAACTGAGATGTATTCAAGTAGATGATGCTACGTATTCAACAGATAATTGGACAAGTATAGACAATGGAGTTGTTTTTAGTGAAAATTGTATTTTAAATATTGAATCGTACGATTTAATTATAAAACACTATCCAAACCCTACTTATAAATATTTGCATATTGAAACTTTAGAAAAAATAGATTTTAATATTACCACAATAAATGGTAGGGTTATTGTATCTGGAAAATTACTTGAAGGAAAAAACAAAATTAATGTAGAAAGACTATCTAAAGGAATTTATTTAATGAAAGGTAAAAATACAAAAGGGAATATAATTTCCTTTAAATTTTTAAAAAGATAAGGCAACGTAGATTCAATTTTGACAAAAAAAAAGTTGTTTTGGTTTTGGACACTTTTAAAGTTTAAAACACAAAGTTACATTAATTTATTGGTTGGTTATTTAAATTTGCATTATGATAAAATATATTTCCCAACATCAATTGGATTAAGCATAGAAGGATTTGAAACGCCAAGAAAAAGTAAGAAAGGCAATGCAATACATCGAAAAATGAATCGTAAACTTTTAGAGTGTGTCAAACGAAAACGGAAAAAAGAAGCGACAGAGCGTAACCCCATAGAAGCTAAATTTGGACAAAGAAAAAACGGGTATAATCTAAACAAAATACGAGCTAGGTTAAAGGACACGTCACAAAGTTAGATTGGGGCTATATTCTTTGTTATGAATTTAATAAGATTCCAAAAAATAAACATTTTTTGGAATCAAACTATAATCAAATTACGAATCAATAACTCAATAAGAGTTTTTTATAGCTCTTTTCATCCTCAACAAAAAATTATACAAACTTGTTTTTGAAAAATGCTATGTTATCAAAATCTTAAACTTGTGGTTTTTCAGCAAACCTAATTATCTTTAGATTAGATGAGAAATTACCTTTTATTTTTAAGTACAAAACCAAGACGCACTTTAACAAAATTATTACACTTTAAAGAAACCCTTGTTCCTTCATCCAAACATCACTATAAATTTTATTCATATAACGAGAACCGTGGTCTGGAAAAATTAAGACAACAACACTATTTTTATCAAATAGTCCTTTTTTTGCATATTGTTGGGTGGCTTGCATAACTGCGCCAGAGGTATACCCTGAAAAAATTCCTTCGGCTTTTACGAGTTCTCTTGTTTTGAGAGCGGCATCTTTGTCAGTTACTTTTTCATACCTATCAATCACATCAAAATCTGTAGCAGTGGGAATTAAGTTTTTACCCAAACCTTCTATTTTATAAGGTTTTACTTCATTCAAATCTAATTTACCAGTTTCATGATATTTTTTTAAAACTGAACCTACAGCATCAACTCCCAAAATTTTTATGTCTTTATTTTGCTCTTTTAAGTATTTTCCTGTTCCAGAAATAGTGCCTCCTGTTCCGCTTGCTACTATTAGATGTGTAATTTTTCCATCAGTTTGTTGCCAGATTTCTGAACCTGTGGTTTTATAATGCGCTTCAATATTTAATTCATTAAAATACTGATTGATATAGACTGAATTTTCAGTTTCTCTATGAATTTTTTTTGCTACTTCGTAATAGGATTTTGGGTCGTCAGCAGGAACATTTGCAGGACAAAGATGCACTTCTGCTCCCATAGATTTTAGCATATCTATTTTATCTTGCGAAGATTTATCGCTTACCGCCAAAATACATTTATAGCCTTTTACAATACTTATCATTGCTAAAGAAAAACCCGTGTTTCCTGAAGTAGTTTCTACAATCGTTGCACCTTTTGTAAGAATTCCTTTTTTCTCTGCATTTTCTACAATATGTAGTGCAATTCTATCTTTTGAGGAATGCCCAGGATTGAACGCTTCTAGTTTAGCGTAATAGTTTCCTTTTAGATTTTCTGTAATTTTATGAAGTTTGACGAGCGGGGTTTCTCCAACTAATTCTAAAATAGTATTTGTAATCCGGTTGTTTCTTGTCATTTTACTGATATGAATAAAGTAGTTTTCAACAAATTATCATTGACACTTCTTTAAATCAATACCACATAGACACATAGAAAACATAGTCCTATGTGAACTATGTACCCCTTGCTTGCCAGCAGGCAAGTATGTGGTAAAAAAAGCATAAAGTTGAAAATCAAATAATTATGGTTTTACAGGTGTGGCTTCTACTTTATTTTCTAACGCTAAAAAGAAGGTGTAATTTTTTGCTATTTCTTTTAAAGCATCAAATCTTCCTGATGCGCCACCGTGACCCGCTTCCATATTGGTACGTAAAAACAATAAGTTAGTATCCGTTTTTAATTCACGAAGTTTGGCAACCCATTTTGCAGGTTCCCAATATTGCACTTGCGAATCATGAAAACCTGTGGTAATTAACATATTTGGATAGTCTTTTGCTTCTATCTGATCATAAGGGGAATAGGATTTTATATACTCATAATATTCTTTATCATTGGGGTTTCCCCATTCATCATATTCCCCAGTTGTTAAAGGAATACTGTCATCTAACATGGTAGAAATTACATCAACAAAAGGAACAGCGGCTATAATTCCGTTATAGATTTCTGGGTTCATATTGACTACGGCTCCCATCAATAATCCGCCAGCAGAACCCCCCATAGCATATAAATGTTCTGCAGAAGTGTAGTTATTTTCAATTAAATATTTTGAACAATCTACAAAATCTGTAAAGGTATTTTTCTTGTTCAGCATTTTACCATCTTCATACCATTCTCTTCCTAAATATTGACTTCCACGAATGTGAGCAAGTGCATATACAAAGCCTCTATCTAAAAGACTCAAACGTGCAGTGGAGAATCCGTCTGAAACCGTATGTCCATAAGAACCATAGCCATATTGAAGCAAAGGTGTATCTTTATTCAGTTTTGTATCTTTATGATAGACCAAAGAAATAGCCACTTTTTTGCCATCTCTTGCAGTAGCCCAAACACGTTTACTTGTATAATTTTCTTTTTTGAATTTTCCGCCTAAAACTTCTTGTTCTTTCTTTATATCTTTCGATTTATCTTTCATATTAAAATCAATGACGGAACTTGGCGTTGTCATAGAATTGTACGAGTAGCGAATAATATCTGTATCAAAATCTGGATTTGCATATACACCTGCGGAATAGGTTTCTTCATCAAAAGGCAAGTAATAATCTTCTTTTTTATCCCAACGTTGTATTCTTATTTTATCCAAACCATTTGTACGTTCTTCTAATACCAAATAGTCTTTAAAGATTGAAAAGTCTTCCAACAAAGTGTCCTCTCTATGTGGAATTACATCTACCCAATTCTCTTTAGTGGTTTTAGTAATTGGGGTTTTCATCAATTTAAAATTGGTTGCATCATCTTTGTTTGTTAAGATATAAAAATGGTTTTCAAAATGAGCAACGCTATATTCTAAATCTTTTTCTCTAGGTTGTAACATTTTAAATTTTCCCGTAGGGGTATCTGCATCTAAATATTGAGCTTCTGTAGAAAGCGTGCTATAGGAACCTATTATAATATATTTATCTGATTTTGATTTGGTTACATACGTTCCGAACGTATCATCTTTTTCGTGAAAAACTTCTACATCTTCCGAAGTTGGAGTGCCTAAAACATGTCTAAAAATCTTGACACTTCGTAAAGTAATGGGGTCTTTTTTGGTATAAAAAATGGTTTTATTGTCATTTGCCCAAACTGACCCACCCGTGGTATTGTCTATAATATCTTTATAAATTTCTCCTGTTTCAAGATTTTTAATACGTAAAAAATATTGCCTTCTACTTACGGTATCTGTTGCAAAAACCACCAATTTATTATTAGGTGAAATGTTGAGTCCAGTCAATCGATAGTAATCAAAATCTTTTGCCATTTCATTGACATTAAACAACACCTCTTCATTGGCTTCCAAAGTTCCTTTTTTACGGCTATAAATGGGATATTGTTTGCCTGTTTCATAACGAGTAATGTAAAAATAACCATTGTCTTTATAGGGTACAGACGAATCGTCTTCTTTGATTCTACCTTTCATTTCTTGAAATAAATCTTCTTGAAAAGTCTTTGTATAACTGGTTATCGTGTCATAATACTCATTTTCAGCATTTAGATAATCAATTACTTTGGTAGTTTGTGTATCTTTAATTTTAGCATTTTTTTGTTCATCTGTAAGACGCATCCAAAAATAATTGTCTGTTCTCACATCTCCATGTTTTTCTAATTTAGTGGGGGTTTTTTTAGCTAAAGGATGTTTGGCATCTGTACTTTTCATGGTATCATTTTTACAAGCGGTTGCAAAAATAAAACTTATTATGATGGATGATACTACTATTTTTCGCATTTTTTATAGAATTAAATTTTCAGTGAAATTAGTAAATTTATGGTTAGGGAATAGGAAAAATATAACCTACCCATCTTGGGGCTTTATTTTCCACTCCCTTCCTTTATACGGGTAGTGTCTTAAAAAGATACGACTAATTTATAATTGAATTTAGGATATTAGTGGTAGTATCTATAAAACTAAGACCCACACATCAAACAATCATCTGGATCTGCATTTTTAGAAGCATCTACCATAGCTTTAAATTCTGCTGCATTCATTGGTTTTTCGGTTTCCTCTTCTTTCTTTTCTTTAGAAAGTGTAAACTGAATGGCGTTTACTGCTGATTTGGTTCTTAAATAATACATGCCTGTTTTTAGTCCAGATTTCCATCCGTAGAAATGCATAGAAGTTAATTTTCCGAAATCTGGGTCTTTCATAAATAAGTTCAATGACTGTGATTGATCTATAAAATAGCCTCTATGGCGTGCCATATCTATAATATCTTTCATACTCATTTCCCAAACTGTTTTGTACAATTCTCTTAATTCTGCAGGAATTTTTTCGATATGTTGTATAGAGCCGTTTGCACGCATAATGTCTTCTTTCATATCATTGTCCCACAAACCTAATTCTACTAAATCTTCTAGTAAATGTTTGTTCACTACAATAAATTCGCCCGATAGAACTCTACGTGTGTAAATATTAGACGTATAAGGTTCAAAAGCTTCATTATTTCCTAAAATTTGCGATGTAGATGCTGTTGGCATTGGCGCAACTAGCAATGAGTTTCTAACACCATGTTTTAGTACATCTTTACGTAATTTTCCCCAATCCCAATTGCCACTTAATTCATCATCTTTAATTCCCCACATATTAAACTGGAATTCTCCTTCTGACATTGGCGAACCTTTAAAAGTAGAATACGGTTCTTTTGCTTTTGCTATTTCCATAGATGATGTTACTGCCGCAAAATACATGGTTTCAAAAATATCTTGATTTAGTTTTTTTGCTTCTTCGGAAGTAAATGGCAAGCGCAAATTGATAAAGGTATCTGCCAATCCTTGAATTCCTAAACCAATAGGTCTGTGTCTAAAGTTTGAATTTTCTGCTTCTTGTACAGGATAAAAGTTTCTGTCTATTACTGTATCTAAATTACGTGTTACTTTTTTAGTAACGTCAAATAGTTTTTTATGATTAAAGTATTTCTCTCCATTTTCTTTTTCAGAAACAAACATAGGCAATGCAATAGATGCCAAATTACAAACCGCAACTTCATCATTTGCAGTATATTCCATAATTTCTGTACACAAGTTTGAAGAGCGAATAGTGCCTAAATTCTTCTGATTTGTTTTACGGTTTACAGCATCTTTGTATAGCATATAGGGAGTTCCTGTCTCTATTTGAGACTCTAATATTTTCTCCCAAAGTTCACGTGCTTTAATGGTTTTTCTACCTTTATCGGCAGCTTCATAGCCTTCATACAAACGATCAAACTCATCACCATACGAATCAAATAAATGTGGACATTCATTGGGACACATCAACGTCCAATTTCCATCTTGTTCCACACGTTTCATAAACAAATCTGGAATCCACATGGCGTAAAATAAATCTCTTGCACGCATTTCTTCTTTTCCGTGATTTTTCTTTAAATCTAAAAATTCGAAAATATCTGCATGCCAAGGTTCTAGATACATGGCAAAAGAGCCTTTACGTTTTCCTCCTCCTTGATCTACATAACGAGCCGTATCATTAAACACTTTTAGCATCGGCACAATTCCGTTTGAAGTTCCGTTGGTCCCTCTAATATAGGAACCTGTTGCTCTTATATTATGCAAAGACAAACCAATACCTCCCGCAGATTGCGATATTTTTGCTGTTTGTTTTAGGGTGTCATAAATCCCCTCTATACTATCGTCTTGCATCTGTAGTAAAAAACAAGAAGACATTTGTGTTCCTGCGTTGAATAATGTTGGTGTTGCGTGTGTAAAATATTTTTTACTCATCAATTCGTATGTAGCGATGGCTTCGTCAATATCATTTTTATGAATACCTATTGCTACACGCATCAGCATATGTTGTGGACGTTCTGCTATTTTGCCATTCAATTTTAATAAATAGGAACGCTCTAATGTTTTAAAACCAAAATAATCG
>JBMYWO010000071.1:0-9290 GCA_049607505.1 Polaribacter sp. | reverse complement strand
GAAACCGAAATCTGTTAATGGATTGATATAGCGTTCTTTTTGTTGGGTCATTTTACAAATTTACACAAAAATAAAATAGTAAAATCTTTTAATAAAATCAAAAACATTTTTAGCATTTTCATTTATCGTATAGTCAAAACAAATAGATTTTATGAACTCTAACATCTTCCTTTTTTTATTAAAATACCTATACAAAGATAATTATTAATGTTCTTTGTTTATTGATTATTAAGTATTTATTCTTAAATTGCAAACCAAACAATTCGTATTTTTTATTGTTTGGTTAATTTCCCTCTTTAGAATTAATTATTGCTTTTTAAATAATTTTTCACAAAATATTTAATTTCTAAAAAATGAAAATTTCTAGACTTCTTGTACTACTATTTTTCCTATCAATATACACTTTCTATTCTCAAGAATTACCACCTATCAACACATTTTCTACGAAAGACTATGGTGGTGAAAATCAAAATTGGGCAGTTTCACAAGCGGAAAATAAATTCATTTATGTAGCAAACAATAAAGGTTTGTTAGAATATAATGGTGCAAATTGGAAACTATATCCTACACCAAATGAAACAATTATGCGTTCAGTAAAAGCTTTTAACGATAAGGTATTTACTGGTTTTTATATGGATTTTGGGTATTGGAAAAAAAACGAATTAGGAGTTTTTAAATACCATTCTATTGCCAAAGAATTAGATGTAAAATTAATTGAAGATGAACAAATTTGGGACATTGTTGAAATAGACGGTTGGATGCTATTTAAGTCATTACACAGAATTTATCTCTATAGCCTAGAAAAAAAAGTAGTAAAAATTATTAATGCGAGTAAAACAATAACAGATTTAACAAAAGTTGAAGGAGCTCTTTATTTTCAAGAATTAGGAAAAGGAATTTTTATGATTGAAAATGGAAATCCTAAATTAATTTCTGATGATGAAATATTAAAAAATAATGCTGTTGTAAATATTTTTAAGAAAGAAGGTAAATTACTATTTCTCACTCAAGAGAAAGGTTTTTATTATCTTGATAATAATAAGGTTGTTCTATGGAATGCGCCTGCCAATAATGTTATTTTAAATAAAAGAACATATAGCGGGATACGATTAAAAAACAAAGATTTTGTTTTAGGAACTATTTCAGACGGATTAATTTATATCAAAAATAATGGCACTTTTAACTATCAAATAAACCAAAGTTTAGGGTTAAGCAATAATACTGTTTTGTCAATTTTTGAAGATAAAGAAGATAATATTTGGCTTGGTTTAGATAATGGTATTAATTGCGTCAACAACACGTCGCCTTTTAAAATATATAAGGATAAAGCCAATTTTTGGGGAACAATTTATGCTTCAGTTATTCATAATGAGATGTTGTATTTAGGGACAAATCAAGGCTTGTTTTATAAGAAAAACGGAACAGATAATCAATTCAAATTTGTAGAGAATACGCAAGGTCAGGTTTGGAGTTTGAAAGAAATTGATGGTGAATTATTTTGCGGACATGACTCGGGTACATTTATCATTAAAAATGAAAAGGCAAAAAAAATCATAGATATTCAAGGTACTTGGGATATAAAAAAAATAGATACTAATACCTTAATGCAAGGTAATTATGACGGATTGTATATAATCAAAAAAGTTGGAAATACTTGGCAACTTAAAAATAAAATAGAAGGATTTAATAATTCTAGCAGGTATTTTGAAGTTCTTAATAATAAAATATTAGTGAATCACGAATACAAAAGCATCTACAAATTAAGAGTTTCAGAAGAGTATAAAGAAGCCATTAGTGTAGAAAAAGATTCGGTCGTAAAAAAAGGATTGCATTCTAGTTTGGTGAAGTATAAAGGAAACGTTTTTTATGCAAGTAAAAAAGGGATTTTTAAGTATTTAGAAGATAAAAACACATTTCAGTTAGATTCGGTGTATAGTAATTTGCTATTAAATGGTGAATATACATCTGGAAAATTAATTCATAATACAGATGAAGATAAATTATGGTTTTTCTCTAAAGATAATATTAAATATTTGACTCCAGGGAAGTTAAGTAACACCCCAATTGTGCAAGCAATAAATATTCCTGAAGTGTGGAGGAAAGGAGCTTCTGGATTTGAGAATATTTTAACGTTAAGCGAAAAGAAATTTTTGATAGGAACTTCAAATGGTTATTTAATCATCGACTTAAATCATCTGGAAAAAACCAAAAACTTCAATATTTCTATTAATGAAGGGAATAGTTTTGTTTTAGGGGAATCTAAAAAGGTAATCAACTTAAAAGAAAAGGTAACATTTCATAATAAAGAGAATAATATCGAATTCTTTTTTAGTGTTCCTAATTATAGTAAAATTTCTACTTCAAAATATAAATATGAGTTGGTAGGCGAGGGTAAACACTTTAGTGATTGGGATGAAGCGAACTCAATTTTATTTGAAAATTTGACCTATGGCGATTATACGTTTAGAGTAAAAGCTAATATAGGAAATCAAATGAGTGTGAACACTGCTGAATATCATTTCACAATTGCAAAACCTTGGTATTTAAGTAGTTTAATGATTATGCTATATATTATCATTTTTATAATCATTTCTTTTACTACCCATTTTTTACATAGAAGATTTTATAAAAAGCAACGAGAAAAACTACTAGAGAAATCTCAAAAAGAATTAGCATTAAAAGAATTAGAAAGTTCTCAGAAAATAATAAGACTCAATAATGAGAAATTAAGGAATGATATAGCAAGTAAAAATAGAGAACTGGCAACCTCTACCATGAGTATCATTAAAAAGAATGAGTTTTTAAATGATATAAAAAGCGAGTTAAAAAATGGTGATATTAAAAATATTCATAAGGTTGTAACAATTATTGATAAAAATCTAAACAATACAGATGATTGGAAATTATTTCAAGAAGCGTTTAATAATGCAGACAAAAAGTTTTTGAAAAAAATAAAATCCAAGCACAAAGATTTAACGCCAAATGATTTAAGATTGTGTGCTTATTTAAGGTTAAACCTTTCATCTAAAGAGATTGCGCCATTGCTTAATATATCCCCTAGAAGTGTAGAAGTTAAGCGTTATAGATTAAGGAAAAAGATAAAATTACCGCATCATTTAAACTTAACAAATTATATTTTAGAAATTTAAAAACCATTCAAATGTTAAAAATAACTATACATTGCCACAACATTTATTTAAAAATAGTTTATTTAGAAACATAAAATGTATTGGTTTTTTGTGCGACTACTAAAAAAATGATATAAATATTGAGATGTATGTTTTTTGTAGCGGAAAATTTTATGAATAATCTATTAAAATAAATTAATTTTAAAAAATATTTAAAACTCTTTATATAGATATGAGAAAAAAAGCCACGTTATTACTCTTTATATTGGTAGCTTTTTGCAGTTATGCGCAAACTATAAATGTAAAAGGTGTTGTTAAAGATGCAACTACTGGAGAAACGTTACCAGGAGTTAGCGTTATTATTAAAGGAACTACTACTGGAACAGAAACTGATTTTGATGGCGAATATAGCCTATCAAATGTAGAAAGAGGAGCTGTTTTAGTATTTAACTATTTGGGTATGAAACCTAAAGAAGTTACTGTAAACAGTTCTGTAATTAATGTGTCTTTAGAAGAAGGTGCAGAAAAATTAGATGAAATAGTTGTGATTGGTTACGGCACACAACGAAAAAAAGAAACCACAGGTGCAGTTTCTGTAGTATCGAGTGAGTCTATAGAAGACCTAAAACCTGTAAGAATAGAACAAGCACTGCAAGGGCAAGTTGCAGGTGTAAATATTACATCTACTTCAGGAGCACCTGGTGCAGCATCAAGTATTAGAATTAGAGGTATTTCTACAAATGGAGATAACCAACCTTTAATTTTAGTAGATGGGAATAGGATAGAAGACTTAAGTGTAATTAATCCTTCAGATATCGAATCGATCAATATTTTGAAAGATGCTACCGCTGGTATTTATGGTGTGCTAGCTGCAAATGGGGTCATCATCATTACTACAAAATCTGGAAGAAAAAATTCAGACTTTAAGTTTACTGTCAATTCATACGCAGGTTTACAAGAAACGACTAGAAAAATTCCGCTACTAAATGCAACAGAATATGCTTTGCTAGCTAATGAAGCCTATGCAGCCAATGGCGAACCTTTGCCATTTAATAATATATCTTCTTTTGGACAAGGAACCAATTGGCAGAATGAAGTATTTAAAACGGCTTTAGTGTCAAGTACAGATCTTACTATCAATAAAGGAACAGAGAAATCTACTTACTCATTTGGTGCTTCCTATTTAGACCAAGATGGAATTGTTGGAGGCGATAAAGCAAATTTTAATAGAACCACAGCTAGATTTAATTTTAACACTGAATTTCTAAAAAACTTAAAATTCACATCTTCTTCTGTATATACAAATACAAACAGAAAAGGACTGTCAGAAAACACCTTGGGTTCTGTATTGTTTAATGCACTAAACATGCCAGCAAATTTATCTGTTAGAGATCGTAATGGCGAATATACATTAGCCCCCAACAATGGTGTTGGAATTGAGGTGATCAATCCTCTTGCACAAGTAGAAAACACCTACAACAAAGCTTGGGTCAATAAATTTTCAGGAAGCTATGGCTTAAACTATTCATTCTTAAATCATTTTTCAGCAGAAACAAGAATTCAATTTAACCATGCTTCAGTAAAATCTAAAGTATATACTCCAGAAGTGTATTATGGAGTGTCAAAAGTTTTTAATAACGGCGATTTGAATGATAATGTGAACAATGCAGGAGTTTTTGAGGGCGAACAAACATATAAGGATTATACCTTTGATGCCTTTGTAAAATACGAACAAAACATTGCTGATAAGCACGATATTAAAGTTTTATTAGGAACCTCGGTATATAGATCTCAAGGAATTAACGACAAGAGTTTAACGGGTTTTGGAGCCAATGGAAATTCACTAAACACTGTAAGTATTGCTACTGCAGATAGTTTTCAAGATAATTTAGCATTAAGCAATAATCCAAGACAATTTTTTGATGATAGACTGTTATCCTATTTTAGTCGTTTACAATATAATTATGACAAAAAATATTTGTTTTCTGCGGTGCTTAGAAGAGATGGTTCTTCTAATTTTGGACCAGAAAATAAATTTGGATTCTTTCCAACAGCCTCATTAGGTTGGATAGTATCAGAAGAATCTTTTTTAGAAAATTCAGAAGCCATCAATTTCTTAAAATTAAGAGCAAGTTATGGTATTATTGGTAATTCAAGAATTGGAAGTTTCGGTTTCGTATCTACTTTATCTGGAGAAGGAGTGTATGTTTTTGACGACCAATTAATATACGGTACTGCAACAGGCGTATTATCAAATCCAGAAATAAAATGGGAAAAGCAAAAACCATTAGATGTTGGTTTTGATATAAAGTTATTCGATAAATTTGATATTACCGCAGATTACTTCAGAAAAACTACCGAAGATTTATTGATTAGGGCAGAAGTTTCGGGTATTTTGGGAGTAAGTGCGCCAGGTTCTGGAGTGCCAACAATCAATGCGGGAACTATAAGAAATGAAGGTGTTGAATTTTCCATAGGCTATAAAGAGCGAATATCGGATGATTTTAATTTTGGGGTCAATTATAATTTTACAACCATTAAAAATGAAGTACTGAAAGTTAATTTGAATGACGACCCATTAACCGTAACAGGATTTGGTTTAGGAGGTCAAGAAGTTGCAAGAATGGAAGTTGGTTTTCCAATAGGATATTTCTACGGATACCAAACCGATGGTATTTTTCAAACACAAGCAGAAGTAGATGCACACGCAACACAAGCCAATGCAAATCCTGGAGATTTACGTTTTAAAGATTTGAATGGCGATGGAGAAATAACAACAGACGATAGAACAAATTTAGGAGACCCAATTGCAGACATCACAATGGGATTGAATATGTCTTTTGAATATAAAAATTTAGATTTTAATGCCTACGCATTTGCATCCATAGGCAATGAAATTGTAAGAAATTACGAAAGAAATTTACCACTAACAAACAGACCCACCTATTATTTAGATAGATGGACAGGTGCTGGAACAAGCAATACATTTCCAAGAGTAACAACGGGAGCAACAGGAAATACGTTGTTTTCAGACTTTTATGTAGAAGATGCTTCCTTTGTACGATTGCAAAACATTCAGTTAGGATATACGTTTAATAACGACTTATCTAAAAAATTTGGTTTAGACAAATTAAGATTTTATGTTTCTGCAAGTAATTTATTTACAATTACAAAATATAAAGGATTTGACCCAACGGCTTCAGACGGCAATCCTCTAGGAGGAGGTTTAGATAGAGGTTTTTATCCAACACCAAAAACTTTTATTATGGGATTAAATGTTAATTTTTAAACGAAACAAAATGAAAAAAATAAACATAAAAAAAATAGCAGTACTATTAATCATTGTGTGTTTCACTATGTCTTGTAGTGATGATTTTGTGGATGTACAATCTTCCGCAGAAAATTCAGAAGACTATTTTAATACCGAAGAAGAGTATCAAAACGCATTAGTGGGTGCTTATGATATGCTACAATCTTCATACTTAAACGTACTATTAGGCGAAATAGCTTCAGACAATACACTTTGTGGTGGCGAAAGTGCTACGGATGTAATAGGTTTTCAAGAAATAGACGATATGATTCATACACCCTTAAATGCCGATTTAAGAAACATTTGGGGTTGGATGTTTTCAGGAGTCAACAGAGCAAATTATATTTTAGAATTTCAAGACAAAACAGATTTTGCAGGCAAAAATGAAGTACTAGCACAAGCAAGATTTTTAAGAGCCTATTATTATTTTGAATTGGTAAAATGGTTTGGCGATGTGCCATTAATTGTAGATAAAAGATTTCAATTTGGAAGTCAGTTTGATGTAGATAGAACACCAAAAGCAGCAATATATACGCAAATAGAATTAGATTTAATATATGCCGCAGATAACCTGCCCTATACACAATCTGAAAAAGGTAGAATTACCAAAGGAGCAGCACAAGCATTATTGGGGAAAGCCTATTTATATCAAGATAAATTTAATGAAGCAGCAACAGTTTTAGAAAATTTAATTCTAAACGGACCTCACGATTTAGTCTCAAATTATAATTCAATATTTGAGCATGTTGGAGAAAACAATATAGAATCTGTATTTGAAGTTCAATATACCGAATTAGAAGGAGCAGGTTTTGGATGCTTGCAATGTAGCGAAGGAAATGTAGCCGTTGGTTTTAGTGGCGTAAGAAATTATACAGGACCCGATTTTACTTCAGGATTTAGTTTTAATGTACCCGTACAAGAAGTAGTAGATGCTTTTGAAGTTGGAGATTTGCGAAAAAATGTAGCCATTTTAGACATCAATGCATGGGCTAGTAGCACAGGTGCTACATTCAGCACTGGTTTTGAACATACAGGCTATTTTAATAGAAAATACATACCAAGAACTAGAAGTGCAGATGCACAAGGAGACATAAACTTAACAAATCCGAATAACTACAGATCCATTCGTTTTGCAGATGTATTATTAATGGCAGCAGAAGCCTTTAATAGAAGTGCCACACCAGATGATACCAAAGCACAAACCTATCTAAACAGAGTGAGAGAAAGAGCATTTGGAAATACATCAAATAATATAACACTAACAGGTTCAGCACTAACAAATGCTATTTACCACGAACGTAGAGTAGAACTTGTAGGCGAAGGACATCGATTTTTTGACCTTGTAAGAACAGGTAGAGCAGCACAAGAAATTAATGGCTTTGTTGCAGGAAAACACGAAGTGTTTCCAATACCATCTATAGAAATACAACTAACAGGGAGTCGTTGGACACAAAACCCTGGCTATTAAAAATATAAAAAATGAAAAACACAAAAAAGATTTACAAAATTCTTATTGCACTGTTAGTTTTTGTAGCTTGTACAGATGAATTAAGAGACCTTTCATTCGCAGAAATAGATCCACCAAGTAATATTTCGGCGGCGTATCATATAACTCAAGACAATACAGGCGTAGTTACCATAACACCAACAGCAGAAGGCGCCACGTATTTTGATGTTTATTTTGGTGATGCCACAACAGAACCTGCTAACGTTGAGCAAGGAGGAAATATTCAACATACCTACGCAGAAGGAACCTATTCCGTAAAAGTAATTGGGTATAATATTCAAGGAGACGCTGCCGAAATTACACAAGAATTAATAGTGTCATTTAGAGCTCCAGAAAATTTAATGGTTACCATAGAAAACGATGCTTCAGTTTCTAAACAAGTAAACATTACAGCTACTGCAGACTTTGCATCTATGTTTGAATTTCATTCAGGCGAAACAGGCGTTGCACAACCCGTAGTAACCGCTAATATTGGAGAAACCGTTTCATATCAATATCAAAATGCAGGAATGTATTCAGTAAAAGTAGTTGCAAAAGGAGGCGCAATAGCAACCACAGAGCATACCGAAGATTTTGAAGTAACAGAAATTTTAGCACCAATAACAGCAGCTCCTAATCCTCCAAATAGAAATGATACAGATGTAATCTCTATTTTTAGTGATGCCTATACAGATGTAACTTTAGATGAATTGCCTACATCTTGGTCTTCTTCAGGATTTGAAGCTACAACAGTGGCTAGCGATAATATCTGGAAACTAACAAATTTAGATTTTGTAGGAATGGTAACCAACTATACCAACGGTATAGATGTATCTTCTATGGAAAAATTACATATAGATTATTGGGTGCCAGATGGAACTACAAACGAGTTATTATTAAAAATAGTAAATACTATTGACGGAGGAGAAGATATAGAATCTCTAGGAACTACCGTTGCAGGTTCTTGGCAAAGTATAGACATTGATATGACAGGTTTTGACGGAGGAAACCTTGCCAACAAAGAAAAAATAACACAGATATTAATAGATTCTGACGGAACTACGGGTGTTGTTTATATAGATAATTTCTATTTTTATAAAGCTCCTTCTGGGGTATCTACATCAACCATTCAAGATTTTGAAGGAAGCCCGCCCGCATTTACCCATTTCGGAAATATTGCAGCAGTAGAAGTTATTGCAAATCCAGATATGTCAGGAGTAAATACAACCCAAAATGTAGCCAAGTTAACAAAAACAGCAGGTTCAGAAGTTTGGGCAGGCGCATTCTTTGAAACAACTTCATTAGATTTAGCAAACTATAGCAAAATTAGTGTCAAAACGTGGTCTCCAAAAGTAGGCGCACAAGT
>JBMYWO010000070.1:0-9449 GCA_049607505.1 Polaribacter sp. | reverse complement strand
AAAAAACTTTTTTTTTAATGCTTTTTTGTTAAATACTTTTCGGAGGGGACTCAACATTTGTTTTTAAAATACTGGTTTTAGTGAAACTATATACTAATATTATTTTTGTCATGTATTTAGCCAAAAAAATTAAATGAATTTCATACAATACAAAGGTACAATTTGTTCGTTTCAAACAATATAAAAATAATTAAAAACAATTTTTATGCTGAAACAATCTACAAATAAAAAAAAATTGTAATTTGCGCCTTATTTAACAAACAACTTGAATTATGATAAAAAAGATTTTACTACCAATACTGTTAGTTTTTGTTAGTACAGCTATGTTTGCTCAAACAACTATAACAGGAACTATAACAGATGCAAAAACAGGCGAAACTCTTCCTGGGGCTAATATTAAAATTTCTGGAAAAGCTGTAGGAACTAGCACAGATTTTGATGGAATTTTTACTTTAAGAACAAGCGAAGTTCCTCCTTTTACGATTGAAATCTCTATGATAGGATATCAATTAGCCAAAACAGAAATTACCCAAAACAATCAAAGAGTAAACCTTGCTTTGACAGAAAATGCAACCTCTTTAGATGAAATTGTGGTTTCTGCTTCTAGAACTCCAGAGCGTATTATGGAGTCTCCAGTAACGGTAGAAAGAATGGATGCAAGGGCTATTAAAAACACTTCTTCGCCTTCTTTTTATGACGGTTTAGAAAACCTAAAAGGGGTAGATATAAACTCTAATAGTTTAACATTTAAGTCTGTAAACACGCGTGGTTTTGCAACATTTGCCAATACTAGATTTTTACAGTTAGTAGATGGAATGGACAATTCTTCTCCAGCATTAAACTTTGCTTTAGGAAATTTATTAGGAATGTCGGAATTGGATGTAAAAACTGTTGAATTGCTACCAGGAGCATCTTCTGCATTATATGGTGCAAATGCCTTTAACGGTATTATGTTTATGACAAGTAGAAGCCCTTTTGATGATGAGGGAATAAGTTTTTCTTCAAAATCTGGAGTTACAATGCAAGATGCAGCAGGAGACAATACCTATTATGACATAGGTCTTAGAATTGCACATATTTTTTCTGATAAGTTTGCTGCCAAAGCAACCATCTCTTATATGGACGGAACAGAATGGTTTGCAACAGATTATAGAAATGAAGCAAACGGAACTTATACTTTTGGAGATAGAAATTCTGACAGAAATTATAATGGGGTAAATGTGTATGGTGATGAAATTTCTACAAACATAAGAGGGGTAGCACAAACTTTAGAAACAACAATTAATCCAAGTACAGGAATGCCTATTCTTCCTGCTGGAGCATCTGCGTTGGTGCCTAGTGAAAATATCAGTAGAACAGGATATGATGAAAAAGATATTATGAATTATGATATTGGAAATCTAAAAGCTGGAGTATCCTTAAATTATCGTCCAAGAGGAGACGATAGTTTAGAGTTTATTTGGAATTCTAAATTTGGTCAAGGAAATACCATTTATCAAGGTCAGAGTAGATATAGCATAAAGAATTTCTTTATGGAACAACACAAGTTAGAGTTAAGAGGAAAAAATTTCTTTATAAGAGGGTATCTAACCAATGAAGATGCTGGAGATTCGTATGATACTCGTTTTGCAGCTATCAATATCAATAGATCATGGAAAGATGATAATACTTGGTTTGGAGAATATGTTGGAGCATACGTACAAGGAACTTTAAATGGTTTACTTTCTGATCAAGCGCATGCTTTAGCAAGACAAACTGCTGAAACTGGAAGATTAATTCCAGGAACTGCAGCATTTCAAACAGCTTTTGATAGAGTTACAAGCGATCCAGATTTAGTTACAGGTTCTAAATTTCAAGATGAGACAAAATATTATCATGCGGATGCAAATTATAATTTTAAAGATCAAATAAATTTTGCAGAAATTCAAATAGGAGGTTCTTACAGAAGCTACTCTTTAAATTCTAGTGGAAGTATTTATACAGATTATGACGGTCCAATTGAGTACGATGAATATGGAATATATACGCAATTGCAAAAGAAATTTTTAGAAGAAGAGCGTTTAAAATTAACAGCCTCTATCCGTTATGACAAAGCACAAAATTTTGATGGAAGTTATTCCCCAAGAATATCTTTGGCATACGCTGCAGGCGAAAATAAAAATCAAAACTTTAGAGCTTCTTTTCAAACAGGTTTTAGAAACCCAACAACACAAGACCAATATATTGGTTTAGATGCGGGTAGAGCATACTTGGTAGGTTCTGCGCCAGATAACCTAGATAGATACAACACGCCTCAATTATCAGTTAGTGGAATTGGGCAAAACTTTACAGGTTCATCAACGGTAAGTTTATCTGCTAGAAATGCTTATGAAAATTCATTTTCGGCAGCATCAGTACTAGCAGGAACTTTTCAAAAAGCTACTGTTGGATTAGTAAAACCAGAAAAAGTAACCGCTTATGAAGTGGGTTATAGAGGACTTTTGGGTGAAATTGGTAAAAGTGTTACCGTAGATTTAAGTGTGTACTATAATAATTACGAAGATTTTATTTCAAATAAAAATGTATTAGTTCCTTATTATGGTCAAACAGATTTATCAGATACTGCACCAGTTGGTCCAGGAGCAACGCCAGTTCCAATTGCATTAATTGCAATGCAAAATGACGATTTTAAAGCTTTTTCTACCTATACAAATTCACCTGCTGAAATTAATTCGTATGGTGCTTCTATAGGTTTAAATACTAAAATTTTTAATGGATTTAATTTAGGGGTAAACTATACCTATTCTAAATTTGATTTTGACCAATCTACAGACCCAGATTTTGAAGCATCTTTTAATACGCCAGAACAGAAAATAAAATTACAATTCGGGAAACCAGAATTATTTAAAAACTTTGGATTTAACATAAATGCAAGATGGCAAGATATATATAGATGGGAATCTACTTTTTTAGATGCTGTAATACCTTCTAGAGTAATTTTAGACGCTCAAATAAACTATACACGAAATATTCCTAAATTAAATGAAGTAGTTTTTAAATTAGGAGGTTCTAATTTAACAGGTAAAGAGTATTTAAGTGCGCCAGGAGTTGGAGCCATTGGTTCTCAATACTATTTTTCAGTAACAATTAATAACTAAAAATAAATACAATATTTTATGAAAAATTATAAATATATAGGATTGTTTCTAGTATCATTAGGATTTATTTCTTGTGATGTAGATAACACCTTGGAGGAAATTCCAGAGATCGTTTCACCAAGAGTAGAACTAAATGCTGGCGGATTAGACTTTTCTACCTACGTTGCTGTAGGCGCATCTTTTACAGCAGGATATACAGACGGAGCCATGTTTAAAGCGGCACAAGAAAACTCTTTCCCAAATATTTTAGCAACAAAATTTAAAGCTGCTGGAGGAGGTGATTTTACACAACCTTTAATGAATGATAATATTGGTGGATTGATATTTGGCACAAATGTAGTTGCATCCCCAAGATTTTATTTTGACGGAGCTGGTCCTGCAGTATTAAACGCAAGACCAACAACACAATTAACAACAGTGCTTTCTGGACCTTTTAATAACTTTGGTGCACCTGGTGCTAAAAGTTTTCATCTAGAATTCCCTGGTTATGGAGCATTAAATCCCTATTTTGGAAGAATGGCATCTAGCCCTACGGCAACAGTAATGGGCGACGCATTAGCACGTAATCCTACCTTTTTTACATTAAGTGAAATAGGAGGAAATGATGTATTAGGATATGCGCTTTCGGGTGGTTCTGGAGTAGATCAAACAGGAAATCCTAATCCTTTAACTTATGGAGTTAATGACATTACAGACCCAAATCTTTTTGCATTTGTATTTAGTGGTATGGTTACAGCTTTAACAGCAAATGGTGCTAAAGGTGTAGTAGCAAATGTACCTTATATTACATCATTATCTAATTTTACAACAGTACCTTATAATTCATTAGACCCATCACTTGCTGCTTTAGCACCGCAAATAGATGCTTTAAATACACAATTATATGGGCCTTTAGATGGTATTTTTACCGCTTTTGGAGAACCAAATAGAATAAATGTATTATCAAAAACAATGGATAATCCTTTATTAATTATTGATGAGAATGCTGCAGATAGATCTGCTCAAATAACAGGTGCATTAACTCCCGTTTTAGGAGTTCCAACAGCAACTGCTTTTGGTGCTATATTTGGTAAGGCCAGACAAGCTACTGAAAATGATCTTATTCTATTAGCATCATCTTCTGTAATTGCAACCCCAGTTAATGGTGTGCCAGCCCCAATAAATGTTAATGGAGTAAGTTATCCTTTACAAGATCAATGGGTGCTAACACCACAAGAACAATGGGCTATAAAAAGAGCTACAGATGCCTATAATACAACCATTGCTTCAGTGGCAGCAGCCAACCCTAATATTACTATGGTTAACTTTAGAAATGTTTTAATTGAAGCATCATCAACAGGAATTGATTTTGATGATTATACAATGACAACTGATTTAGTTACTGGTGGTTTAGTAAGTTTAGACGGAGTGCATTTAACAGCAAGAGGCTATGCTTTAATGGCTAACAAAATTTTAGGTGCTATGGATGTTGCATTTGGATCTAATTTTACCCAAGCTACTGATGGTTTAGCCGTTGCGGGTGAATATCCTACTAACTATTCTCCTTTGTTGAGATAAATTTTTGGTAGTGTCATAGATTAATTGATGATAAGTTTTTGGTCTAAATTATGATAGTAACCTCTATGACATTTATAAAAGCGAATGTCTGTTTGAGCCTGTCGAAGACTATGGTTTTAAGAAGAAACTCACTTCGACAGGCTTGTGTGACATTTAGTTTTCCGATTGGATTTTGTTAAAACGAATGTCTTTTTGATGTCTCAAATGACATTCAATAATAAATAATCATTTTGTTTATGACACCACCAAATTTTTAATGGTTTTACTAGGAATTTACTAAATTCCTAGTAAAACCATTTTTTCTCTAAAACTACATTCAGTCCATATTTTATATTTTCTTTATTTGTTTTTTAAATTTCTCTGTTAAACTATAAACCCCTGTTCTTGGCGAACCTTTAAAAACTACAAATTGATGAGTCTTTAATAATGCCATATCTCTTTGCATTGTTGCTCTTGCTACATCAAAAGAAACCATTAAACTTTTTAAATCTTTTCCTCCATTTACTAAAAGAAGAAGAACTTCTTGTATTAGGCGATTAATGACAGCATCACTTGTAGCATCATTTAGAGCATCATTTCTCTTTTTCTTTTCAGAAAGACCTTTAGGTATAAATACCTCTTTCTAATAAATGATATAGAAAACAAAAACACTTAAAATAAGCATCTTAAAAACCAAATAAAAACTATTTTTTATTTTGCCAATTAAGAAAATAACTATCTTTGTGATATTAAAATTTTATAAAATTCATAAAAAAATACATCAAAAATTATGGAATTAAAAATTAAAGGATTTATGGACTTGGTTAAAAAGAGAAATAATCATGAGCCAGAATTTTTACAAGCCGTACAAGAAGTTGCAGAAACCGTAATACCCTATATTGTAAATCATGATATTTATCACGGGAAAAACATTTTGTTAAGAATGGTAGAACCCGAACGATTAATTTCATTCCGTGTTTCTTGGGTAGATGATAGTGGAGAAATACAGGTAAATAGAGGATACAGAATTCAAATGAATTCTGCTATTGGGCCTTATAAAGGAGGGTTGCGATTTCACCCAACGGTAAATGCAAGTATTTTAAAATTTTTAGCTTTTGAACAAGTATTTAAAAATGCTTTAACCACACTGCCAATGGGTGGGGGAAAAGGAGGATCTGATTTTGACCCTAAAGGAAAATCAGACAATGAAATTATGCGTTTTTGTCATGCCTTTATGAGTGAACTATTTAGATATATTGGAGCAAATACAGACGTTCCTGCAGGAGATATTGGTGTTGGCGGAAGAGAAATAGGTTTTATGTTTGGAATGTATAAAAAATTAAGAAATGAATTTACGGGTGTTTTAACAGGCAAAGGTGCAACTTGGGGAGGTTCTTTAATTAGACCCGAAGCAACAGGATATGGCACCGTGTATTTTGCACAAAATATGTTGGCAAGAGAAGATGATTCTTTTAGCGGAAAAACGGTTGTAATTTCTGGTGCTGGAAATGTGGCACAATATGCAGCAGAAAAAGCAATAGAATTAGATGCAAAAGTTGTTACACTTTCTGACTCTGGAGGGTATATTTATGACAAAGACGGAATTGATACAGAAAAGCTAGAGCACATCATGTATATTAAAAACAAAAAACGTGGAAGAATTAGTGAATATGTAGAAAAATATCCATCAACAAAATTTGTAAAAGGAGGAAGACCTTGGTCTATAAAATGCGATATTGCCTTGCCTTGCGCAACTCAAAATGAGTTAAATAAAGACGAAGCAAAACAGTTGATTGAGAATGGATGTATGTGTGTTTCTGAAGGAGCAAATATGCCTTCTACACCAGAAGCAATTCACGAATTTCAAAAAGCAAAAATCTTATTTGCACCAGGAAAAGCATCCAATGCTGGTGGAGTTGCAACATCAGGTTTAGAAATGAGTCAGAACTCGTTGCGTTTAAGTTGGTCTCGTAAAGAAGTAGATGAAAAGCTAAAAGATATTATGGAAGATATTCATGATTCTTGTGTGCAATACGGAGAAAACGAAGACGGTTCTATAGATTATATTAGAGGTGCAAATATTGCTGGTTTTGTAAAAGTTGCAGATGCCATGTTAGCACAAGGTGTAGTATAGATCAGGGCAAACCCAACATAAAATTCTCTAATAACATTTTAATATTCCCCACTTCACGTTAAATATTTATTGATGATTAAATGTGAGCCGAAATATTGCACTGAAGTGGGAAATACTAAGATGGTATTAAGGGAACCGCAAAGTTCACAAAGGAGTTTTGTAAAGTACTTTTCGGTCTTAATTTTCAGTTAAAAATCTTTGCGAACTTTGCGAAAACTTTGCGTCTTTGCGTTCAATTTTTTTAACTTTTATTTGCCAATTGTCCGCAAGCAGCATCTATATCTTTTCCTCTACTTTTTCTCACATTTACGGTGATATCATTCATTTCTAAATTAGAAATATAATTGTTTATTACAGATGGGTTTGCTTGCTGAAATTCGCCATCGTCTATTGGGTTGTATTCAATCAAATTCACTTTACAAGGTACATATTTGCAAAAATCTATCAATGCTTTTATATCTTCTTTTTTGTCATTAATTCCATTCCAAACTACATATTCATAGGTAATTGTCCGTTTGGTTTTTTCATACCAATACATTAATGACTCTCTTAAATCTTTAAGCGGAAATGTTGTATTGAATGGCATTATGGAGGTTCTTACCTCGTCAATTGCAGAATGTAATGAAACAGCCAAGTTGAATTTTACTGCTGAATCTGCCATTTTTTTAATCATTTTTGGCACGCCAGAAGTAGAAACTGTAATTCTTTTGGAAGACATTCCTAAACCTTCTGGAGACGTAATTTTTTCTATGGATTCAAGTACGTTGTTATAATTCATTAAAGGTTCGCCCATTCCCATAAACACAATATTGGTCAATTTGCGGTTGTGGTACAGTCTGCTTTGTTTGTCTATCACCACCACTTGATCGTAAATTTCATCTGGATTTAGATTGCGCATTCTTTTTAAACGAGCGGTTGCACAAAATTTGCAATTCAAACTACAACCCACTTGACTAGAAACACAGGCTGTTGTTCTTTTTTCCGTAGGAATTAAAACCGATTCTACAATCAATCCGTCATGCAAACGAATGCCATTTTTTATGGTTCCGTCTTTGCTTCTTTGCATAGAATCTACTTGAATATGATTGATCACAAAGTTCTCTTCTAACATTTTTCTAGTTTTTTTAGAAATGTTAGTCATGTCCTTAAAAGAATGTAAGGATTTGTTCCAAAGCCATTCATAGACTTGATTTCCACGGAATGCTTTGTCGTTATTTTCAACAAAAAAATCTCTTAATTCTTCTTTTGTTAAGGCTCGTATGTCTTTTTTTGTATTCAAGTTATTGTTAGAATCAAATTTAGAAATTAGTTGGAAGTTTGCCCATTCAACATTAAATACGCTTTTAAAAACGCATTGATATTTCCGTCCATAACTGCATCTACATTGCCTGTTTCGTGAGCAGTTCTTACATCTTTTACCAATTTATAAGGATGCATTACATAATTTCTAATCTGACTTCCCCATTCGTTTTTTAGTTTGTTTGCTTCAATATCTTGTCTTGCCGCTTGTTGTTTTTGAAGTTCAATTTCATATAATTGCGATTTTAACATCTGTAAAGCCGTAGCTCTATTATCGTGTTGCGAACGGGAATTAGAACACGAAATCTGAATTCCTGTCGGTTTGTGAGTCAACTGAACTTTGGTTTCTACCTTATTTACATTCTGTCCGCCAGCACCACTAGAACGTGCCGTAGTAATTTCTATATCCGCAGGATTGATGTCAGTTTCTATAGAATCATCTGCAACAGGATATACATACACAGAAGCAAAACTTGTATGACGCTTTGCATTGCTATCAAAAGGGGAAATACGCACCAAACGGTGTACGCCATTTTCGCCTTTTAGCCAACCAAACCCATAATCGCCAGTAACTTCTAGAGTTACTGTTTTAATTCCTGCTGTATCTCCTGCCTGATAATTGAGTGTTTTTAGTTTAAAACCTTGCTTTTCTGCCCACATGGTGTACATTCTAAAGAGCATTTCTGTCCAGTCGCAACTTTCCGTTCCACCCGCACCCGCAGTAATTTGAATAACGGCACTCAATGAATCGCCTTCTTCTGAAAGCATATTTTTAAACTCAATATCTTCTAAAAAAGTGATTGTTTTTGTATGCTGTTCTTCAACTTCGGTTTCTTCAATTTCTCCTTCTTTATAGAATTCATATAAGACATTCAAATCTTCATGTAAAGTAATGGTTTTCTTGTAATCTTCTACCCATTTCTTTTGAATACGAAGTTCTTTCATCACAATTTCTGCTTCTTTTGGATTGTTCCAAAAATCTGGATTGGCGGTTTTTTCTTCTTCGTTACTAATTTCAATCAGTTTTTTATCAATCTCTAAATAGGATTTTAATTTTTCTATTCTGACTGAAATATCTTTTAATTGTTCTTGTGTAATCATAGATTCAACAAAAATAAAGTTTAGAATTTATTTTGAATAATATTTGAAACATTAATCACTCAGGTTTCGCAGGCATTAAATATCTAAAGATTAAGTGATTAGCATTAAAAGAAGTGGTATTTTTTTGTTTAATACACTGTTTTTCAGTATATTGCAAGAGTAAGTCCAATACTATCAAAATGATACATTTCAAAGGTATTAAAATTTATCAGAACTGACATTAACTTTTTGTGCGAGTTGTC
>JBMYWO010000069.1:0-9507 GCA_049607505.1 Polaribacter sp. | reverse complement strand
ATTGGTGGTGGTGGCGAAATAGCCTATTGGTTGGAACTAAAGTCGTATTTTGAAGCTGTTGATATTCCATTTCCAATTTTATTATTGCGTAATTCAGTTCAAATACTATCCGAAAAACAACAAAAAAAATTACGGAATTTAAACATTTCTTTGCAAGAATTGTTTTTAAATCAACATGATTTAATTGCTAAAAAAGTAATTGAAAATTCAGAAATAGAGATAAATTTTAAAGAGAAGTCAGAGGTTTTAAAACAACAATTTACCGATTTAAAAAAAGTTGCTAAAAAGACAGATATTTCTTTTGAAAATGCTGTAAATGCTCAAGAAAAAAAGCAACTTAATGGATTGAAAAATTTAGAAAAACGTTTGTTAAAAGCCGAAAAAAGAAGGCAAAAAGATTTGGTTGATAGAATTACGGCACTTCAAAATCAGCTTTTACCCAATCAAAGTTTAGAAGAGCGTCAGCTTAATTTTTCTGAATATTATATAAAATATGGAACGCATTTTATTGACTCTTTAAAAGTGGCATTAGAGCCTTTGCAATTGGAATTTACAGTTTTGGAATTGTAGGTATTACTACGAATTTAGCGAAATTTGAAAATGTTTATGCTATTTCAATTTTGCTATTTTCAAGTTTTACATTAAATTGAATTTCAGCTTTTAATGCCTTGAATACCCTTATTATTGTTTCAATTCTAGCACTATTTGCATTGTTTTCTAGTTTAGAAATTTGAGATTTATTAACACCAATCATTTTGCCTAATTTTTCTTGAGTCAAATTCCGCTCTTTACGAGTTGTTTTTATCATACGACCCAATAAATCCATTCGTAACTCATATTCGTATTCGTCCCTTTCTTTGGTTCCTTTTTTTCCAATATATTTATCTTCCATTTCAGATAAACTATATGCTTTGAGTTTTACCATAATTTTAATATTTTAGGTATTTGTCCATTATATTTTTGGCTTTGCTAATTTCACTTTTCGGGGTTTTCTGTGTTTTTTTAATAAACCCATTTGTGGCAATTACCAAAGTATTTTCGTTATTTCTTTTATCCCAAAATGATAGTAATCTTATTTGTTTGTTTGAAAATCGAATTCTAAATTCCCATATTTCATCTGTTAGTTTTTTGAAAAGTTTTGGGTCATTTGATTTTTCAGCTAGTCTAACATTGTAAAATATCTTTTTTTGGGCTTTAGAATCAAGCTTTTTTATAAAATCGTCGGCACTCTCTAAAAATACTGTTTTAAAATATTTCAATTAAAAATTATTTATTACGAATGTACGATAAGTTTCTAAATTTAGCAACTTTCAATTTTAGAATAAATTTTATAAAATTGATATACAGCTGTTTAATTTTAGTTCTATGCCGTTTTTAATGAGTGAATTCATCTAAAATTTTTATTTTTTTCTTGTTTGCTTCGCTGTAAAAAATCTTACTCAAAGGGAAACAAACAGGACACGGCTAGAGAGATATAACGCTTTATTCTCTTTTAATAAAAAGCGTATCTAAATTCATTTCTTTTTGTAGCCAAGTTCGTAATTCCTGTTGTTTTTGGTTGACAATACTATCTGGCAAATTAGAATTCCATTTAATGATTGCTTGTGGAATGGTATCTATTTTTATAAAATCTTTAGATGATAATACATTTGAAAAACCCATTTCTTGAATGTCTATATAGCGTATTTTAGTTTCTTTTGCAATTTTACTAAAGGCTATCATTTTCTCATTTTTATTACTGGCATCTTGCTCTATTCTTTGGTTTAAGGAAGTTACTGTTCCTTGCAATTCTTCAATCTGTTTTTGTAAACCTGCTATAATATTTTTGCTTTCTTGTAGTTCTTGTCGTTTGTCTTTATAGGCTGTGGTAATTAACTCAAAACTTTTGGTATCGCTTCCTTTAATATCTATTTTCACATCTTTTAAACGATCATATCTTGGGTCTGTAGCCACTCTATTTTCTAGCATATTTTTTTCTGCTTCAGTTACTTCATTAAAAAAATTAAGTTTTAGTACTTTAGTATCAGTATCAAATTCTTCATCAATCAATTGAAATTTTTTAATAGAATGTATCTCATTATTTATGTAGGCTTTTAGTTGCTCGTTTATCCTATTCTCATTCAAGGCATTTATAAATGTATATACCGCAGGAATCATTACGGCGATACCCACTATGGTGGCTATGGTGGCATAGCGTTTTCTCTTTGCTGCATTGGCATATTTATGCATTGGAAAATTAAGTAGCTTAAGAACAATAAAGGTTGCTAGAGCAATAAAAATAGTATTGATTGTAAATAAATACATTGCCATATAGGCATACCTAAATCCAAAGGCTTCCCCTTTTACCAATTTGGCTAAACCATAACCCGCTGTACACAAAGGAGGCATTAACGCAGTTGCAATTGCCACTCCAAAAATTACGGAAGCAATCGTTCCTTTTTTTGTTCTGGCAACCATTAAGGCTAAACCACCAAAAAAGGCAATCAACACATCTCTAATATCGGGCTTTGTTCTTCCTAATAATTCTGAAGTATCTTCACTTAAAGGAAAAAAATAAAAAAAGATAAAAGATGCTAATAAACTCAACACAATCATTGTTGCGAGGTTTATTAACGATTTTTTAAAAATATGAATATCATTAATGGCAAAGGCACTTCCAACACCTAATATAGGTCCCATTAATGGAGATATTAACATGGCACCAATTACTACGGCTGTTGAGTCTGCATTCAATCCCACTGACGCTACAAAAACAGCAAAAATAAGAATCCAAGCAGTAGCTCCTTTAAACGGAATATCTGCTTTTATGGCTTCAATAGTAGCTTCGTGGTCTGTATCATGACGGAAGTCTAAAAGCTCTTTCAAATATTTGATAATACTTGAAAAAAAGCCTCTAGCTTCTTTTTTCATTTGTTCTTTAGACTGTTCTACACTTTCTACTTTTTCTGTATTTTCTTCCATGGTCAACTAGAATTTCAAAAACAATGGAAAGGTACAAATTTTTAGAAGTATTAGAAACGTCTTTAATACAAACTCTTAAATTTTATAGGATTTTCTTCGTGCATCATCGCATAGATTTTTTCGAAAACATCTTCTGCGGAAGGCTTTGAAAAATAATCGCCATCAGTACCATAGGCAGGTCTGTGTGCCTTTGCAGATATAGTGGTAGGTTTACTATCTAAATATTGATAAGCATCTTGTTTATTTACAATTTGATCTAAAAGATAAGCAGATGCTCCGCCAGGAACGTCTTCGTCCACAATTAATAATTTATTGGTTTTTGCTACACTTTTTACACAATCGTGTTGAAGGTCAAAAGGTAATAAACTTTGGGCATCAATAATTTCTACGTGAATATCTACTTGGGTTAATTCTTTTGCAGCTTCTTCAACAATTCTTAAGGTAGAACCATAAGAAACAACGGTGATATCAGTTCCTTCTAGTATGGTTTCCACCACGCCAATAGGCGTTTTAAATTCGCCTAAATTCATAGGCAATTCTTCTTTTATTCGATAACCATTTAAACATTCTACAACCAATGCAGGGTCATCACCTTCTAATAAAGTATTATAAAAACCTGCGGCTTTGGTCATATTTCTAGGAACTAAAACGTGTATTCCTCTCACATTATGAATGATGCTTCCCATAGGGGAACCTGCATGCCAAATACCTTCTAGTCTATGACCACGAGTTCTTATAATCAAAGGTGCTTTTTGCTTGCCGTATGTTCTGTAGCGCAATGTTGCTAAATCATCGCTCATTATTTGCAAAGCATACAGTAAATAATCTAAATATTGTATTTCGGCAATCGGTTTTAGACCACGCATTGCTAGCCCAATTCCTTGCCCAACAATAGTGGCTTCTCTAATGCCTGTATCTGCAACACGAATTTTGCCAAACTTTTCTTGCAACCCTTCTAAACCTTGATTTACATCGCCAATATATCCTGCATCTTCACCAAAAATCATAAGTTCTTTATGTTTAGTTAGCAACGCATCAAAATTATCTCTCATAATAATACGAGCATCTACCAAATTTCTTTTTGACGCATAAATTGGTTTTTTTTCTGCAATTTGCAAAACACTACTATCGGTTTCATTGATTAAGTGAGAAGAGTACTTTTCTGTGGCATTATTGATGGTTGATTTTATAAAATTTTGTAATTCAATTTTTTCTAAAAAATGCTCATCCTTTAGATATCGAAGTGCTTTTCTGGTTGCTATTAAAATATCTTTTCTAATAGGTTCAACAAGTTGTAATAAATCGTTATTATATTTTTTGATAAAAGGAGCATTTGTACTTTTAGTCGCCACTTTATCTAATAGTTGGGAGGCTATGGCAACTTCAGATTTTATTTCATTATTGTAGGCATTCCAAGCATTTCGTTTGGCAGTATTCACTTCTTTTTTAGCCTCTTTTTCTAAAAGGATAAGTTCCTCTTCAGAATTGAGAAAGCGTAAAACCTGTCCATCTTCAGTTTCCAATTCAAAATCTAAAATCCATTGACGCATTTTTTCAATACAGTCAAATTCTTTTTCCCACTGCAATCTTTCTGTGTTTTTATAACGCTCGTGAGAACCGGAAGTAGAATGACCTTGTGGTTGGGTCAATTCTTTTACGTGAATTAAAACTGGCACGTGCTCTTCTCTAGCAATTTTTTCAGCTTTGTTATACACATCTATCAACTGTACATAATCCCAACCATTTACTACAAAAATTTCATACCCTTTAGAGGTATCATCTCTTTGAAAACCTTTTAAAATTTCAGAAATATTTTCTTTGGTCGTTTGATGTTTTGCGTGTACAGAAATTCCGTATTCATCATCCCAAACACTTATTATCATAGGTACTTGTAGTACTCCTGCTGCATTAAAGGTTTCAAAAAACAAACCTTCACTTGTGCTTGCATTTCCTATCGTACCCCAAGCAATTTCATTTCCGTTGATAGAAAAATTAGTGTGAGTTTGAACGCTTTTTTCGTTTCTATAAATTTTTGATGCTTCTGCCAAGCCTAATAAACGTGGCATTTGGGCTGCTGTTGGAGAAATATCTGAACTAGAATTGTATTGTTTGGTCAAATTTTTCCAGCTTCCGTCTTCATGCAAACTATGTGTTGCAAAATGACCTCCCATTTGTCTTCCAGCCGACATGGGTTCTGCTTTTATATCTGCATGTGCATACAATCCTGAAAAAAATTGTTGTGCAGTCAGCTCACCAATGGCCATCATAAACGTTTGGTCTCTGTAATATCCAGAACGGAAATCACCTTTTTTAAAAGCTTTTGCCATCGCCAATTGCGGTACTTCTTTTCCACCTCCAAAAATTCCAAATTTTGCTTTTCCTGTTAAGACTTCTCTTCTTCCTAACAAACTACATTCTCTACTAATTTTTGCAATTTTATAATCATTTAAAACTTCAGTTTTAAAATCATTAAAAGAAAGTTCTTGTGTGTTGGAAATAGATGTTTCTTGCAGCATATTCTTTTTGGTTTTAACCTTTTGCGAAAGTACAAAATTTCATTCAATTTTAAAAATTGATTTAAGTACATGACAAAAAACAATATTAGCACGTAATTTATTTAAAATAAGTGTTTTAAAAACCTGAAAGGTCTTGATAACGAAAAACTTACAAGGTTTTCAATCAATGACACTTGTTTTTCGTTATGTATTTAGGTTATTTATTTAAAAATCAAATATTTAAATAGTTTTATAATCCATAAATATTTAACGTCAAGTGGAGAATACTAAAATGTTATTGGAAAATTTATGGTGCGTTTGCCCTGATAAATTGAATAAATCGTAAAAAAGAAAACCTCCCAATTTTTTAGAAGAGTTGTTATCATTTAATTCTCTATCTTTGGTCAAAAGAGAAAACGATGCTAGAAAAAGTCTATGGTTCTGCCGTCTTTGGCATTGAAGCTACTACCATTACTGTTGAAGTAAATATTGATAAAGGAGTTGGCTATCATTTAGTAGGTTTGCCAGACAATGCAGTCCGTGAAAGTTCCTATAGAATTTCTGCCGCTTTAAACAATAACAACTACAAACTTCCTGGAAAAAAAATCATTATCAATATGGCTCCTGCTGATATCAGAAAAGAAGGAGCTGCTTATGATTTAACACTAGCCATTGGAATTCTTGCAGCTTCCAATCAAATAAAATCTAAAAATATTGATGATTATCTTATTATGGGTGAACTTTCTTTGGACGGAAGTTTACAACCCATAAGAGGTGTTTTGCCTATGGCGATTAAAGCCCGTGAAGAAGGCTATAAATATTTTATTTTGCCAAAAGAAAATGCCAAAGAAGCAGCTATTGTAGATAATTTAGAGGTTCTTGGAGTTGAAAACATTATGGAAGTCATCTATCATTTTAATGGTGATGAAAAGTTGATTCCAACAGTGATTGATACTAGGGCAGAATTCTATAAAAATATTGATTTTCCAGAGTTCGATTTTTCAGATGTAAAAGGACAAGAATCCATCAAACGATGTATGGAAATTGCAGCAGCTGGCGGACATAATATTATTTTGATTGGTCCACCAGGTGCAGGAAAAACCATGTTGGCAAAACGCTTACCGTCAATTCTTCCGCCTATGACTTTGCACGAAGCTCTAGAAACTACTAAAATTCATTCAGTAGTAGGGAAAACAAAAAATAACGGATTGTTGTATCAGCGTCCTTTTCGCTCACCACATCACACTATTTCTGATGTTGCGTTGGTTGGTGGAGGACAATATCCACAACCTGGGGAAATTTCGTTGTCGCACAATGGAGTGCTTTTTTTGGACGAATTACCAGAATTTAAAAGAACCGTTTTAGAAGTGATGCGTCAACCTTTAGAAGATAGAGAAGTTACTATTTCTAGAGCAAAATTTACCGTAACTTACCCAAGTTCTTTTATGTTGGTGGCAAGTATGAATCCTAGTCCGTCAGGATATTTTAACGACCCAAATTCGCCAATGACCTCTTCACCACAAGAAATGCAACGTTATTTGAGTAAAATTTCCGGGCCACTTTTAGATAGGATAGACATTCATATTGAAGTAACGCCTGTTCCTTTTGATAAACTTTCTGAAGAACGAAAAGGGGAGTCTTCTGTAGATATTCGAAAACGAGTTACCGCAGCTCGTGAAATTCAATCAGCACGATTTACAGCTTTTGAAAATGTGCATTATAATGCACAAATGACCGTAAAACAAATCAGAAAGTTTTGCGAATTATCCGAAGAAAGTAAAACACTTTTAAAAACTGCCATGGAAAAATTAAATCTATCTGCTAGAGCCTATGACAGGATTTTAAAGGTTTCAAGAACCATTGCAGATTTAGCAAATAAAAATGATATTTCGCCAAACCATATTGCAGAAGCCATTCAATACAGAAGTTTGGATAGAGAAGGATGGTTGGGGTAAATTTTCCGATAATAATGAGCATAAACAATTTTTATAATGATGAATCCCAAAGTAGATGAATACATTTTAAAAAAAGAAAAATGGCAGAAAGAATTATCTGTTTTGCGTAGTGTTTTTTCTGATTTACCTGTTGACGAAACTATAAAATGGGGAGCTCCAGTATATGTTTTTCAAGGAAAAAATATTGTAGGTTTAGCCGCTTTTAAAAAGTATTTCGGATTGTGGTTTTTTCAAGGAGCCTTGTTAAAAGATAAACAAAAGGTGTTTATCAATGCTCAAGAAGGAAAGACAAAAGCAATGTTGCAATGGCGATTTTATGCTTTGGAAGAAATCAATACAGATTTGATAAAAGACTATGTTTTAGAAGCTATAGAAAATGTAAAAGCGGGAAAAGAAATAAAACCTGTTAGAAAAAATAAAAAGCCAAAACTAATAATTCCTCCAGAATTATTGAATGCAATACATCAAAATAGGGAGTTAAAAGAAAAATTTGAAACCTTTACAGAAAGTAAAAAAAGGGAATTTGCAACATATATAAGTGATGCAAAAAGAAGTACCACAAAAGTAGCTAGACTTGAAAAAATAATACCTTTGATTTTAAAAGGTGAGGGATTGAATGATAAATATAAAAACTGCTAATTCACAATTACTTTTTCTATGGTTGCAGAAGAATCACAACGTTTTATTAATAAACTAATCGATTTTAATTCTCTTTTTCCCGTAATATAGTATTCTGCACAAGGTTTTTGCCTTGGTTTTCCTTTCCCAAAATCAACATCGCCAGTATATAAAATTGTAGAAATTTTTAATGTATCAATATTAAATTGTTGCATTGTTTTTTTAGCTTCGTCAGCATACAATCGTTCTCTAATACGAATTGTTTTTAGCGTTCTAGCATCCATTCCATAATCAAAAGTTGCATTTTTTTTCTGCCAAAAATAATACACACCAACACAGCTAATAGAAACACCTATCAAATAATATCCTATTCTTTTTAGTAATTGCATTTTAAAAAATTAATGACAAAGTTAGCTATTTTTAAAATTTTAAGTATTCACGAATTTAAACAATAATTCGTGAATTGAACTGTAAATTATAGGTTTGTTCACGAGTTATAAAAGATTTTTGATTTTTTAAACACCAATTTTCCAAACACCTTTTTCTAAAAACGCTTCAATAGTTTGCCGATTGGCTTTGTTGAGTAAATTAGAGTGAGAGGTTTTTTCTTGTTTGGCATAATCGACTAAAGTTATTATTTTTTTGTCTTCTAAATAAGCCAATCGTTTGTGAAAACTTTGGCTCAATGCTTTGCCAACAATTTCTTCCATAGTATGAGTTGTCCCATTTTGGTCAAACTCTTGAAAAGCCTTATAATACTCTTTTCGGTTGATAAATTTTATATTGATGGGAACGTAATTATTTCGAATGAATGCATAATTATTAATCACACGTCCAATCCTACCATTACCATCAACAAAAGGATGGATATGTTCAAAAGTGAGATGTAATTTTGCAATACGCTTAATAATATTGTCTTCATCTTTTGTCTGATACTGCACCAACATTTCTTTCAATAACCTCAAGACTTCAGTAGGGTTAGGTGCTATATAACTGCCCACTCGTACCCATTCATCCTTATTTCTAAATCGACCTGCAATATCGTTTCGAATATTACTAATAAGCATTTTGTGAAGTAATAAAATAATGTCTAATGTAAGTTCCTTTTCGGTAGCTTTTTGATTGATGTATTCAACAACTCTTGCAAGATTTTTTGCTTCAAAAAGTTCTCGTTCGTTAATGAAACGGTCAAGGTCTATCTGCATCAAGATTTTTTCAGTTTCATCTAGCGTTAATGTGCTATTTTCTATAGCATTAGAATTATAGACCTGTTCTGCTATTTCTGTTTCACTAATCAATTTTATCAGCGAACTTTTATCGGGAGCAAGACGACAATAGCGTTCTTTGAGTGATTGTATGTGCTTGAGAATACGAGACGATTGTTTCATAAGTCAAAGATACTTGTTTTCACGAAATAAACAATTAATTCGTGAATTGAACTGTAAATTATAGGTTTGTTCACGAGTTATAAAAGATTT
>JBMYWO010000068.1:0-9733 GCA_049607505.1 Polaribacter sp. | reverse complement strand
AATACTCTTTGCTGATAGTTTAAAACTTGTTCGTGAATTTTTGGGTCTTCAGGTCCGCTAAAGAAATTAAACCCTCTTCTTTGTCTTGCTAAAAAGCTGTATAAATCTTTGGGTGCATTAAAAGCATTGGGTGCAAACACATATTTTTTTAAAGCATTCATCGCTCTTTTTTGGTCTTCTAAAGAAACAGGTGTATAAGGTTGTGTTTCGCCAACTTGTCCAGACATGGCTCTGTCCACATATACACCTCCAATAAATCTTGAGATAACATCACCTGCTCTAGCAGATTGCCCATTTAAAATATAATAGGCTTGCCTTAATTGTTCATAAGATTTTCCTTCTTTAGAAAAACGTGTTTTAATGTCTTTCACCATATCATTTACCAATTCAAAACGATTGATAGAATATTGAATTTGGTCATTTGATAAATCGCCAGTCATCACTCTAGGGTCAATTGCTTTTCCTGGCGAACGCATATCATCTGCATCATTCCCAAAAATTAATGCTGGTCTAGTAGATTGATTTAATAAAGTATTCATTGCCGCTTTATTTTTAAAATCTTGATATCCAAACTGAATTGCCCAAACATCATAAGGGCCCACAGCCATATCAAAGTACAACCCTTGTTTGCTTCTATTATTGGTCAAATTAATTCCTGCATAATCCATCACAGAACCCGTCAAACATTTTCCGTCAATAAAATCTGCATCTGCTAATTGTGCTGGCGAAAATAATTGACTCGCTTTCATATTGTGATTTAACCCTAATGTATGTCCAACTTCATGCATAATCAAAGATTTCATTCCTTGTTCTTTCATACCTTTCATTTCTAAATCAGAAGCTCCAGAAGCTGCTAATACAATTTTACCAAACATCGTATTCTCATGCATAATATGACCTTTGGAACACAGTAAATGATTGTTTTCATTTAAGAAAAATTGTTTTTCAAGTTCGTCATCAGACTCAAAATTAGTAGCCGCTGCGGTTGCAAAAATTCTGTCATAAATAACTCTGTTTGTAAAATGAACGTATTCTAACATAATATCTGCGCCTAGAATTTCACCTGTTCTTGGATTCACAAAACTTGGCCCATATCCACCAAAAGGAGGATTTGGAGAAGAGGTCCAACGCAATACATTGTAACGGACATCGCCTGCATCCCAATCTGCATCATCTGGTTGTACTTTTACAACCATCGCATTTTTAAATCCTGCTTTTTCAAAAGCTACATTCCAAGCTAAAACTCCTTCTTTGATAGTTTCTCTGAACTCAACAGGTGTAGAGTTTTCTATCCACCAAGTAATGGGCGTTACTGGTTCTGAAATTGCAGCATTTGGATTTTTCTTAACCAATTTCCAACGATGAATAAAATCTCTATAATTCAAGGTGTTGGTTGTGGTCATATTATTGGTATTGGTCAAAAAATACCCAACACGTGGATCGTCCATTCTTGGTTTATAATCGCCTTCTGGCATATTCATAAATGTATGAAAAACCTTAATAGAAACGTTTCTTCCATCGGTAACAGCAGCAGAACCTCTGTTTAAAACACTTGGATTGTTATATACATATTCCGTTTTTACATTGGTGTTTTCAGGATAATTTTTTATCTCATTTATTTTTGATTTCTTCTTATCAAACCTTCCTAAACTAAATGAAAAAGGGGATTGTCCTGGGCGTTTTGGACGTTTAACTCTTGTAAATGTTTCTGATAAAAACAATCCGTCTGCGTCAATTAAATATTCGCCTTTTTTGTCATCAGAGGCTAATACTTTTCCGCTAGCAATAACGGCATGACTAATGTTTGCTTGAGAAGATTTTGAAATAGCATTGTTTTTATCAAAATAGAAAGAGGTGTTTGGAGCAACAAATTCTATTTTATTAAAATATTTTTTAACATGAAAAACACTAGAACCTCTGTAAGAGCCTCTATATGCGCCAGCTTCTGTAACTCCATCTGCAATTTGAGAGAAGTAAATAAAATCTTTATCTAGTTGATCTTTTTTGACTAATAACTTTACTCCTCCTGTTATTGTATCTTGATATATAGTAAAAAGCCCTTCTATTTTTTTGCTACTTTTAGTTAGACTTTTAATGGTCTTTTTTTTCTTTTTTGGCTTTGGTTTAGCAACAGTTTCTTTTTTGGCACTTTTCTTTTTACGTTTTTTTCTTTGAGCTTCCATATCTTGAACACCAACAATAGCAAGTGTTAAAAATAATGAGCAAAGAATTCTGAATTTTCTAGAAAGTATTGTTTTCATAATTTGTGTAGATTAAGTAGATTGATTATGGATGACCAAATTAGTTTTTGTATCTTTTATAGAGTGTTAAGATTTTTATAAAAATTTGAATTATTTATAAATGAACTACCTCCAACCCAAGGATACGAGGTATCAAATTAGGAAAAAGCCCTTTTTCATTTCGACGCAAGTGTTGGGGAATTAACCCAAAAATTGCCAAAGATTTAATAGCATAATTTTTAAAAAGCGATTACTTTTTGTTGATTAAAACGGTTTTTATTTCCCGTAATTTTTTCATAACTTAAATTTAAACAATTTTAGTTTGTTGCGCAATGGCATACATTTTTATTTGTTTTAGCATAGATACCAATCCATTTGCTCTTGTTGGACTTAAATGTTCTTTCAATCCTATTTTATCAATAAAATTGGTGTCAGCAACCAAAATATCTTGCGGTTTTTGATTTGAAAAAACACGTAATAACAACGCTACAATTCCCTTTGTTAAAATGGCATCGCTATCTGCGGTAAAAATGAGTTTATCATCCTCTAAATCAGAATACAACCACACTTTAGATTGACAGCCTTTTATTAAATTTTCATCTAATTTATAGGCCTCATCAATAAGCGGTAAAGATTTGCCAAGATCTATGATGTATTCGTAGCGTTCCACCCAATCATCAAACATCAAAAACTCATCAATAATTTCCTCTTGTATTTCTTTGATAGTCATTTTTTAAACTTATTTTTGCACTGTATTTTTTGAGACACAAAAGTACGATAAAAAGCATTAACAATGCTTGATTTAACAGAAAGTAAATAGATTATTAATTTTGTTAATTTGTGCTATTAGGCACTGATTAACGTATTGATTTCCTTCTCTTTGAGAAGATTAAGATGGACATATGAGCAAATTATTAGCAGTGGGTACAGTAGCTTTTGACGCTATAGAAACTCCTTTTGGAAAAACCGATAAAATCCTTGGTGGTTCAGGAACTTTTGTAGGATTAGCAGCATCGCAATTTGGTGTAGAAACGGGTATTGTTTCTGTGGTTGGTGGAGATTTTCCATCATCATATTTAGAAATGATGAATGCTAAAGGAATAAATACTGACGGAATTGAAATTATAAAAGACGGAAAAACATTTTTTTGGAGTGGTAAATATCATAATGATATGAATACTCGAGATACGTTAATTACCGAGTTAAATGTACTAGAAAATTTTCAACCTGCTGTTCCAGAGAGTTTTAAAAATGCTGGTATTGTCATGTTAGGAAATTTACATCCGCTAACACAAGCATCTGTTTTAGATCAAATGAATAAACGCCCAAAATTAGTGGTGTTAGATACGATGAATTTTTGGATGGATATTGCCTTGGCAGATTTACACACCGTATTAAAACGTGTAGATGTTATTACGATAAATGATGAAGAAGCACGCCAATTGTCTGGGGAATACTCTTTGGTAAATGCTGCAAGAAAAATTCATACTATGGGACCAAAATCTGTAGTGATTAAAAAAGGAGAACACGGTGCTTTATTATTTAACGAAGAGGAAGTCTTTTTTGCACCTGCTTTACCTCTAGAAGAAGTTTTTGATCCGACTGGAGCTGGAGATACTTTTGCAGGAGGTTTTTGTGGTTATTTAGCAAAAACGGAAGATATTTCTTTTGAAAATATGAAAAATGCCATTATTTACGGTTCTAATTTAGCCTCTTTTTGTGTTGAAAAATTTGGAACAGAACGCATGCAAGAACTTACAAATGAAGAGGTTGAAAACCGTTTAGGAACGTTTAGAGAATTAACACAATTTGATATTAAATTGAATTAATCAAATTTAATGACAACAGATCGCAATCTTAAATTGTATTTTCCAAATCTTAATGGATTACGATTTATTGCGGCTTGTTTTGTAATTATCAATCACGTAGAGCAACTAAAAGTTTTTTATAAAATTGGCAATGGTGTTATATCGCAATTTGCCAAAATGATAGGAAAATTGGGAGTGATGCTTTTCTTTGTCTTGAGTGGTTTTTTAATTACCTATTTATTATTATCAGAAGAACATTCTTCAGGAAAAATACATACTAGAAAATTTTATATTCGAAGATTTTTAAGAATTGCCCCATTATATTTTTTATTGGTTTTACTGGTTTTCTTTGTGATACAAAATGTTTCATTTTTGGAAGTTCCTCAAATGGAAAATCCAATAGAAGGAAATTTTAGTATTATTTTAGCTTTGCATATTTTCTTTTTACCAAACCTGACTACAGCTATTTATGGTTTTATCCCTTATATAGCACAATGTTGGTCTATTGGAACCGAGGAGCAATCCTACTTACTTTGGCCTCTTTTATTAAAAAAATTTAAGAAAAACAGAGTGTTTTTAATGATAGGAATCATTATTTTCTACCTACTTATTAAAACTCTTTTACTAAACAGATTTCCTATACACATTCCTTATAAAGAGATACTTAGCAAATTTTGGAGTCATTTTAATATCGACTCAATAGCAATAGGTGGTTTTTTTGCTATTTTATTATTTAAAAAACATTTATTTTTAAAATACATTATCAATAATAAGACTTTTTATCCTGTCTTGTTAATTACAGTAACACTACTATTATTCGCTATTAAAATTCCTTTCTTTCATTATTTTATATATTCTCTTTTGTTTGGAATTATTATTATAAATCTGGCTGCTAATAAAAATTTGAAAAACGTTTTAGAATGGTCTGTTATTAATTATTTAGGAAGAATTTCTTACGGTATTTATATGTATCATTTCTTGGTGATGATTTTTGTATTACTATTCGTTTCTAAATTTAATATTGAAACAAATTGGGTAATTTATCCACTCACCATACTTGGAACTATAGGAATTTCATCTATTTCTTACTACTATTTTGAGACTGTTTTTTTAAAGCTAAAAACAAAATATACGTTTATAAAAAGTGGTGGAAGTAAATTCTAATAAAAAATGTTTACCCATAATAAACAAATAAATACGCAAAAATGAGTGATTCTATTAAACACGAATGTGGTATAGCGATGGTTCGATTAAAAAAACCGTTGCAATTTTACAAAGACAAATACGGCTCTGCTTTTTACGGAATTAACAAAATGTATTTGTTGATGGAAAAGCAACACAATCGTGGACAAGACGGTGCTGGTTTTGCAAGCGTAAAATTTAATATAGCACCTGGCACACGATATATCAGTCGTGTTCGATCTAACAAACCGCAACCCATTCAAGATATTTTTGGACAAATTAATGAACGATTAAATACAATTCTTGAGAAAAACCCCACTAAAAAAGACGACGTTTCTTGGCAAGAACAAAATATGCCATACATAGGAAATTTATTTTTAGGACATGTTCGGTACGGAACTTTTGGAAAAAATAGTCTAGAAAGTGTTCATCCATTTTTGCGTCAGAGCAATTGGAAACATCAAAATTTAATTGTTGCGGGAAACTTTAATATGACCAATTCTCAACAATTGTTAGAAGAATTGGTTGAGTTAGGACAACATCCAAAAGAGTTTACAGACACTGTAACTGTGATGGAAAAAATAGGTCATTTTTTAGAAGATGAAGTTGCTGGTTTATATAGAAAAGCCAAAGAAAAAGGGTTTAGTAAAAAAGATGCTTCTCCTTTTATTGAAGAAAATCTTGATTTGCAAAATGTATTAAAAAGATCTTCCAAAAATTGGGATGGTGGCTATGCACTCGCAGGTTTGGTAGGTCATGGAGATGCTTTTGTATTAAGAGATCCAAACGGAATTAGACCCACTTATTTTTATGAAGATGATGAAGTTGTGGTTGTGGCATCAGAACGTCCAGTAATTCAAACTGTTTTTAATGTAAACATTGATGCCATTCAAGAACTAGAAAGAGGTCATGCGCTCATCATCAAAAAAAATGGGATTACAACAGTAGCAAAAGTTTTAGAACCAAAAGAGAAAAAAGCCTGTTCTTTTGAGCGTATTTATTTTTCTAGAGGAAGTGATGCGTCTATTTATGAAGAACGTAAAAATTTGGGGAAATTAGTATTCCCTTTGGTTTTAAAATCGATTGATAACGATATTACAAATACTGTTTTTTCGTATATTCCTAATACAGCAGAAACCTCATTTTATGGAATGACAGAAGCTGCGGAAGATATTTTGAATCAACAAAAAACAGCACAAATATTATCTGGAGGAAAAACTTTATCGGCAAAAAAAGTAACCGAAATTTTATCTGAAAGACCTCGATTTGAAAAAATAGCCATTAAAGATGCAAAATTAAGAACTTTTATTGCTGATGATACCAGTAGAGATGATTTGGTAGAGCATGTTTATGATATTACTTATGGTGTTGTAAAACCTACTGATAATCTGGTAATTATAGATGACAGCATTGTACGAGGCACCACGCTTAAAAAAAGTATTATTAAAATTTTAGATAGATTGCAACCCAAGAAAATTGTGGTGGTCTCCTCTGCTCCACAAATTAGATATCCAGATTGTTATGGAATTGACATGGCAAGAATTGGCGATTTTATTGCTTTTAGAGCAGCTTTAGAATTATTAAAAGACACCAATCAATATCATACTGTTGATGATGTCTATAAAAAATGTATTGCCCAAAAGGGTAAAAAAGATACAGACATTATCAATTTTGTCAAAGAAATATATGCGCCATTTACCGATGAAGAAATTTCTTCAAAAATTGCTCAAATGCTAAAAACATCAGAAATCAATGCCGAAATTGAGGTTATTTACCAAACAGTAGATCATTTACATATTGCCTGTCCAGACCATTTAGGCGATTGGTATTTTACAGGAGATTACCCTACTGACGGCGGACATAGAGTTGTCAATGAAGCGTTTATTAATTTTTATGAAGGAAATAATAAAAGAGCTTATTAATTTTATAATGTAATTCAGTCAAGTCCTTTCCTTTAAAAGATTTTTTTACAAGGGAGTATGCTCCCTTGCTACTGCAAAAGTAACTTTCCTATTTTTTCATTTCCAGATAACCAAGCGGTATTTCTATCTACAAATTGGATGGTATAATAACTGTCTTTAGAAATTGCTGACCAAGTATTTCCGCCATCATTAGAAAAAGAAATTCCAGTTTTTCCAACAGCAAAAATTTCTTTTCCATCGGTATTGGGTACATATTGCACACAACTTTTGTAGTTAGGACTTTGTCCGTCGGCAACAAGTGTCCACGTTTTTCCACCATCATTTGTAATCGCTTTATTTGCTTTGTTTTCTAGTGGTTTAGAATAATCTCCACCAATTGCTATTCCACGGGTTTCATCATAAAAATCAATAGAATAAATACCTTGAGGTCCATTTCCTTGTATGATGGGTGTCTCAAAGATTTCCCATGTTTTTCCTTTGTCAGTTGATTTTAATATTCTTGCTTTTTTTCCTCCAGAAGCAATCCAAACAGTATTGTTTATAATTTTTATATTGGTATTACTAGCAGCAAAAAAGGCTTCTCCTTCTTCAAATTTTGGCAAGTCATCGCACAAAACTTTTTGCCAAGTATTTCCTCCACCAGAAGTTAAAATAATGGAAGCACAATCTTCTGTTGGGTCTCCAACAGCAATTCCGTGTTTGCCATCTGCAAAGAATTTCATCGCATCATAAAAGACTTTTTTATGCTCTTCTTTATATACTACTATTGTTTCAGTTTCAGTAATTTTATATAAAAGTGCAGGGTTTGCTACGGACAAGGCAAAAAGAGTAGTGCCGTTTGAAGCAATACTCCTAAAATGTGGGATTATAGAATCTTGATGGACTACATATTCTGTACTCCAAGACTTACCGCCATCTTTTGTAGATCCAATATCGCCTTTGGAACCAACAAAATACATTTCATCTGCACTTTTTGAATGGATAGCACGAATACTTGTACTATCCATGTTGAAGGTTGTAATGGTAATAGTTTCTATATTTCTTGGCTGATATTCTTGCTGGCAAGAAAGAAATAAAAAACCAATCATTAGTAAAAGTGATATTCTTTGCATTTTTTAATATTTTTACGCAACTAAAATAAACAAATCATTTTTAGATCATGAAGAAAGCGTTGGTAATTTCTGGAGGAGGAAGCAAAGGGGCATTTGCAGGTGGCGTAGCTCAATATTTGATGACTAAAGAAAAAAAAGAATATGATTTGTTTTTAGGCACTTCAACAGGTAGTTTAATGGTTTCTCATTTGGCTTTAGGCATGTTAAAGGAATTAAAAGAGCTATACACAACAAATGTAAAACAAGAAACTATTTTTAGCAATAATCCTTTTAAAATAAAAAAAAAAGGAGGTCAAAAAATTATAACAATTAACCACTTTAATACTTTATGGAATTTTTTGAATGGTAGAAAAACTTTTGGTGAAAGTAAAAATCTTCGAAAATTAATTCGAAAAAAAATTACCAAAGAAATGTATGTTAAAATTAGAGCAAATAACAAAGAGGTGGTTGTTACAGTTTCTAATTTGACCGCAAATCAAATTGAATATAAATCTATTCAAGATTGTTCTTACGAAGATTTTTGTGATTGGATTTGGGGTTCTTGCAACTATGTTCCATTTATGAGTCTATTAGAAAAAAATTATTGTCAATATGCAGATGGTGGGTTTGGTTCGTTAGTTCCTATACGAGAAGCCATTATACGAGGAGCTACAGAAATAGATGCTATTATACTAGAAACTGAAGTTACACAGATAAATAAACTTCCTTCAAAAAACCCGTTTTCATTACTATTTGATGTCTTCGATTTTATGCTAACACATGTAGAAAGACACAATATAACCATAGGAAAACTAGCGGCAACAAGTAAAAATATTAAATTAAATCTGTATTACACCCCTACAGTATTGACGACAAATTCGTTGATTTTTGATCAGAAATTAATGCGCAAGTGGTGGAAATCTGGGTATAAATATGCAAAATCTAAGCAAGAGGAATTGATGAGCGAATTTAGACCTAATGTATTAACCGACCAAGAAATTGAAGGAGGTTTAGAGAACTCTTAATTTATGCTCAAACTGAATGAAGGGTCTAAATCTTCTCTTTCAAAACCTTAATCTCATCACGCAATTTTGCAGCCACAATAAAATCTAATTCTTTTGCAGCAGCTTCCATTTGCTTGCGTTTTTCACGAATACGTTTTTCAATTTCTTGTTTTGATAAATATTCAATTTCTTGTTCAGCTACTTTTTGTAAGGCATTGTCATAATGATAACTTGAGATGGCAGATTTAGATAAAGAATCGTCAATTTTTTTGTTGATTTGAGTAGGAGTAATGTTGTTTAGAACATTGTAGGCAATCTGTTTTTCTCTTCTACGGTCGGTTTCGTCAATGGTTTTTTGCATACTATTGGTAATTTTATCAGCATACATAATAGCTTTTCCGTTGAGATGGCGAGCAGCTCTACCAACCGTTTGAGTTAAGGATCTAGCTGAACGTAGAAACCCTTCTTTATCGGCATCAATTATAG
>JBMYWO010000067.1:0-9741 GCA_049607505.1 Polaribacter sp. | reverse complement strand
TATTCTATTGATATTTTTTAAATACTGTCTATCAACTTTTAATGGGTGAGAAATATCTGGGGTTGAGACTTCTAACGAAAAATCTTCTTGCTCTCTATCTAAATTATGCTCTACATTTCTGCTAATTCTAATGCATTCGTTCAGCGGAACTCCTGCATCACCATCTACAACTATTTGAATTTTATTATTAGAAGATATGGTTATATCTATCAAATACAATGATTTGTTTACTGCTAATGCTTCGTCAACTAAATCTCGAACCTTACTTTCATTCATCTTAAAATATAAAAAGAGGGGACTTTATGTCCCCTTCATTTTTTAATTTACTCTGATTTTTCGGTGCAAAGATACTAAATGTTTGTGATTTACCAAATAAGCAATAATTTAATTATTTTTGTAACTTTATCAGCAATAACTCCTGTCTCATTAAAACCTAATCTAGTATGCAAAAGATATTAGTTCCCATAGATTTTTCAAAACAATCTGAATATGCCTCAAAGATGGCAAATAGAATAGCGAAGAAATCCAAAAGCGATGTGTATTTATTGCATTTAATTGAACTGCCTACAGGAATTGTAGATATGGGTGCTGGAAGTAATTTTAGCATTCCACAAAGTATGTTGTACTTAAGGAAGGTAAAAGAGCAAATGCTTGCTTTTAAAGATAATTTTTTTGATAAAAAATTAGAAGTCAAACACGCCATTAAATTTGATAATCCTTATGAAGGAATTCAAAAATATGCGAAAAAAATTGATGCAGATTTGATAGTAATGGGTTCTAAAGGACTTTCTGATTTTGAAGAAATTTTGATTGGTTCGAATACAGAAAAAGTGGTGAGAACATCTAAAAAACCTGTAATTGTTGTAAAAAAAGATGAAGGAAAATTTAAAGCAAAAAATTTAGTTTTTGCCTCTAATTTTAAGGATGAAAACAAAGAGGCATTTAAGAAGTTTTTAGAATTTGCACACCAATTTGGAAGTAAAATTCATTTGCTAAAAGTAAATACACCTAGTAAGTTTGAGAGTACGCAACAGGCAAAAGAAAGTATTAAAAATTTTGTTTCTGAATACCACTTACCCGATCATTCCATAACTATTTATAGTGATAGTTCAATTGAACAAGGAATTTTAAATTTCTCTGAAGATATTGGCGCAGATTTAATTGCTTTAAGCACTCACGGAAGAAGCGGACTGTCTCATCTTTTTAGTGCAAGTGTTACTAAAAACTTGTCTAAAATAGCTTCAAGACCTATGTTAACTTTTAAGGTGTAACAAGGGAGCATGCAAAAGCAAGGGAGCATGCTCCCTTATTACACCAAAAACTGAAACAAATCGGGTTTGTCATTTAGGTAATCTCCATAAAAATTATGCTTTTTCATTTTAGCTACTAAAGGAGCTAGATCTTTTTCAGATTTTAATTCTAAACCCACTACGGCAAATCCATTTTCTCTATTGGTTTTCTTGGTATATTCAAAATGAGTAATATCGTCTGTGGGACCTAAAATATCTACTAAAAATTCTTTTAAAGCTCCTACTCTTTGCGGAAATTTCACAATAAAATAGTGCTTTAAGTTTGCATACAACAAGGCTCTTTCTTTAATTTCTGCAGTTCTTGTAATGTCGTTATTACTTCCACTTATAATACAAACTACATTTTTGCTTTTAATTTTATCAGCATAACTATCTAATGCAGCAATGCTTAATGCACCTGCGGGTTCTACAACAATAGCATTTCTGTTATACAAATCTAAAATGGTCTGACATATTTTCCCTTCGGGAATTGTAATCATATCAGACAAATTTTCTTTGCAAATAGCAAAACTTAAATCGCCCACTCGTTTTACAGCAGCTCCATCTACAAAAGGATCTATCTCTGAAAGCGAAGTGTTTTTATTATTTTTAATAGATGTTGACATAGATGGAGCACCTGTGGGTTCTACACCAATAATTTTTGTGTTTGGGGATTGTTTTTTAAAAACAGATGATAAGCCTGCTGCTAAACCACCACCACCAACAGGAACAAAAATATAATCAATAGGTTGATTAGTCTGATTTAAAATTTCTAATCCAAGGGTTGCCTGACCTTCAATAACTTTTTTGTCATTAAAAGGATGTATAAATGTTTTGTTTTGTTCTTTACATACTATCATTGCAGCATGATAGGCATCATCAAAAGTATCGCCATCTAAAACAATCGTAATATATTCTTCCCCAAACATTTTTACCTGTTCTATTTTCTGATTTGGAGTAGGAGAAGGCATATAGATGGTGCCTTTAATTTTTAATAACTTGCAGGACAAAGCAACTCCTTGTGCATGATTTCCTGCACTTGCACATACAATTCCTCTTGATTTTTCATCAGCATTTAAAGAAGATATTTTGTTGTATGCGCCTCTAATTTTGTAGGAACGAACTATTTGTAAATCTTCTCGTTTAAATAAAACAGTGCAATTAAATTTTTTGGAGTTGTATATATTTTGGGTTAAAGGAGTAGTAATAGCCACATCTTTTAATCGTAAAGATGCAGTTTCTATAGCTTCTATACTGGGGTAATATATTGTTTTGCTATGCATTATTATAAATTGCTAATATTTATTGATGATTGAAAAAACAAAACTACATAACTTTATAAACTTTATAAACGAAATTGAAGGCTAAAAAAATCTTTTTGTAAAATTAATTTTTTCTCCAGAAAAAAGGTGTCAGTAAAATAAGAACGGTAAATAACTCTAATCTGCCTATCAGCATTAAGAAAGCGCAAAACCATTTTGCACTCGTAGTCAGATGATTAAAATTATTTACGGGACTTACAGAACCTATGGCGGGTCCTATATTGCCTAAAGAGGAAGCTGCCGCACCTATTGCCGACATAAAATCTAAACCAAAAAAGGTAAGGATTACAGATGCCATTATAAAAATAAGCATATAAATAATAAAGAATGAAAGGATGTTAAAAACAATGGTTTGATGTACTGTTTTACCATTATATCTTACAGGAATAATTGCATTTGGGTGTAAGGCTTTTTTAAACTCCAAAAAACTATTTTTAATCATTACAATATGTCTTACTATTTTTATGCCTCCACTGGTAGATCCCGCAGAACCCCCTGTAAAAAATAAGGCAAAGAAAATTCCTGAAGCAAAGAAACTCCACATCGTAAAATCTGCACTTACAAAACCTGTAGTGGTAATGATGGAGGTTACTTGAAACAATGCATGCCTGATAGCACTTTCTATTTTTCCATAGACCATAGGATGCGCAATGGTAGTCTGTAAATTTGGGTCTTGAAAAAAGATGATAATAATAGCAATAATTGCAGCAATACTTATAATTCCGAAGAAATAATAGGTAAATTCTTCGCTTTGAAAAACTTTTTGAAATTTTCCTTTTAAAGCAAAATAGGTTAGGATAAAGTTAGTACCTGCAATGAGCATAAAAAAGATAATAATATACTGTACAAAAGGCAAATGATTATAAAAAGCAATACTGCTATTTTTGGTAGAAAATCCTCCAGTACTCATCGTTGCCATAGCGTGGTTGATAGCATCAAACCAACTCATACCTGCAAGTTTTAGCAATAAAAATTCTGCAAAGGTTAGCACCACATAAATTAAATACAATCGTTTTGCGGTATCAGTAATTCTTGGATGCAATTTATCTGCCGAGGGTCCTGGTGCTTCTGCCATAAAGAGCTGCATTCCCCCAATACCTAGTAAAGGTAGAATGGCTATGGTAAGAACAATAATTCCCATTCCGCCAATCCAATGTGTTGCGCTTCGCCAAAATAGAATACCTTTTGGCATGGATTCTATATCTGTTAAAATTGATGAACCCGTGGTAGAATATCCAGACAAAGTTTCAAAAAAAGCATTGGTTATGTTAGGAATTGCTCCTGATAATAAATAGGGTAACATTCCTGTAATAGAAAGAGTTAGCCACCCTAAAGTAACTATTAAATACCCTTCTTTTTTTTGAACATCAGTACTTTTGGGTTTGTTAAAAAAATAGAGAAGAAGGCCTATAAATACGGTAATAATTCCTGCATTCAAAATTCCCCATTTTTCAGTTTCTTGATGATAGAGGCTAAATGGAAATGCAATAAACATAAACACACCGTTTAAAACAGCGGTCAATCCTAAAAAACGATAGATAACTTTAAAGTTAAGATGGTTCATCTTAATTAAATAATTCTTCTACGATAGAAATTGCTTCGGGCAAACAAAACACAATGGCTTTATCGCCACTTTGGATTTGAAAATCTCCAAAAGACATATATGCTTTTCCGTCTCTAATAATTCCTCCAAAAACAGCTTCTCTAGGAAAACGTAAATCTTTAATTGGTTTTTTAGTAACCTTTGCGTTTGCTAAAACTTCAAACTCAAAAACTTCTGCATCTATATTGTATAAATTTGCCAAAGCAAGAATCTCCCCTTTTCTAATGTGTTTAAAAATACTACTGGCAGCAATTAATTTTTTATTGATAAGTGTATTGATACCAATGGTTTGAGAAATATTTATATAATCCATATTTTCTACCAAAGCCACTGTTTTCTTCACTCCTTTAGATTTTGCCACTAAACAAGACATAATATTAGTTTCTGAATTTCCAGTAACGGCTATAAAAGCATCCATTTCTCTAATATTTTCTTCCTCTAACAATTCAATGTCTCTACCGTCGCCATTAATGACCAAAGTGTTGGATAAATCTTCTGCAAGAAGAGTTGCTTTTTCTTTATCTTTTTCTATTAATTTTACTTTATAATTTTCTTTACAAAGATTTCTTGATGTTTTTTCGCCAATACTACTTCCGCCAAGAATCATTACATTTTTTATATTGATATGTTCTTGACCAATAATAGGATACAATTTACCCATACTATAATTTGGAACGGAAAAATAAACTTGATCTTTTAAGTTGTAAACAGTATCTCCTCTTGGAATTATGGTCTGTGCAATGCCTTCTCTTTTGATGGCAATGGTAATAAAATCTAATGTAGAAAATTTTTCTTTTGCTTCTTTTACTGTTAAATCTACCAAAGGAGATTTGTAGGTCAATGAAATTCCCATTACATTAAACAAGCCATTTTCAAAAGCCACCGTATCATTAAATGAAGATTGATTTAGCAACATTTTTATTTCATCTGCGGCTAATTCTTCTGGAGAAATCATAAAATCTACACCAAAATCTTTAAAATCAATTTCATCGTTTTTTAAAAACTCAGGATTATCAATTCTTGCAATTGTTTTTTGAACACCCAATGATTTTCCAATTACGGATATGGTAAAATTGGTATTTTGACTTTCGGTAACAGCAAGGAGTAAATCAGCAGAATCAATACCAATTTCTTTTAAGAGTTTTATAGAAGTTGCATCGCCTTTTTTGGTAATTACATCCAAATGACTATTGATGTAGTTCAATTTTTCCCCGTCAGAATCTATAATATACGTATCTTGAGATTCGTATGAAAGCAATTTAGCCAGATGAAAACCTACATCTCCAGCACCAGCTATGATAATCTTCATATTAAAAATATAAAATATAGAAGACAAAGATATAAAGACTTGGGTTGCAAAAATAAAAAAACACTTTTTTTTCAGTTTTTTAAAATGGTTTTTGCGCTTTTATTAAAAATTACCTTACAGAAAAATATATTAAAAAATGACATTTGATAGTTGAATCTACAAAACGGAAAAATACCAATGAACTACTTTGAAGTTTCTTTGGATTGTTTATATTTGCATCCCAAATTCTTGGGAAAAAATGCAGATTTATCTGCTGAAAGCAGGCGTGGTGGAATTGGTAGACACGCTAGATTTAGGATCTAGTGCCGAAAGGTGTGAGAGTTCGAGTCTCTCCGCCTGTACAAAGGGAAAGCTAACTTTAACGAGTTAGCTTTTTTCTTTACAGGTACAACATTAGGTACAACAAATACTGTTTTTATTTAATACTTTCTGAAATCATTTGTTAAGAAAAAACCACAACTATCCGAAAGTTTAGACTAAAGACCGCTACGCTGTTAGAATCAAGAATTTATGATAATCAATAAGTTAGAAATTATTCTATTATTCAAGTGAGTTTATTTTTAGAAAAAGATAATTTCCAAAAAATAATAAATTTAAAAACTGAAAATAAACAAAATAAAAAATCAACAATATGCAATTCACTAAACTTTCGGATGCTAGTGGTTTAAAATATAAAAAAATCAATGAGATTTGAAAGTAGGAAAAAGATGTTTGGAAGTTTTGATTTAAAATTCTTTGGATTATTTGAGAGACAATATTTTTATGATTTTTTTTAGAATATTCTGCCCAAAAACCATATTGTCGTTTTTATCTCTTTTTACTTTTTTGAAAAGAAAAAAATGATATTTATTTTATTACTTTTGTGTATCAAATAACAATTACAAAAGAGATCAATGAAAACAGTTCAATTCAGAGAGGCAATTTGCGAAGCAATGAGCGAAGAAATGCGTAGAGATGAAAGCATTTATTTAATGGGCGAAGAAGTTGCCGAATACAATGGTGCATACAAAGCAAGTAAAGGAATGTTGGATGAATTTGGCGCAAAACGTGTGATAGACACGCCAATTGCTGAACTTGGTTTTGGAGGAATTGCAGTAGGTTCTGCCATGAATGGCAACAGACCTATTGTAGAATATATGACTTTTAATTTCTCTTTGGTAGGGATTGACCAAATTATAAATAATGCTGCAAAAATTAGACAAATGTCTGGAGGTCAGTTTAATTGCCCAATTGTTTTTCGAGGGCCTACTGCTTCTGCAGGTCAGTTAGCAGCTACACATTCTCAAGCATTTGAAAATTGGTTTGCAAATTGCCCTGGTTTAAAAGTGATTGTTCCCTCAAATCCTTATGACGCTAAAGGTTTATTGAAGGCTGCAATTAGAGATGATGATCCTGTTATTTTTATGGAATCTGAACAAATGTATGGTGATAAAATGGAAATTCCTGAAGTAGAATATATTATTCCTATTGGAGTTGCAGAGACAAAAAGAGAAGGTACAGATGTTACTGTAGTTTCTTTCGGAAAAATTATTAAAGAAGCCTACAAAGCTGCTGACGAATTGGCAAAAGAAAATATTTCTATTGAAATTATTGATTTAAGAACGGTTCGTCCTATGGATCATAGTGCAATTATAGAATCTGTCAAAAAAACAAATAGATTGGTCATTTTAGAAGAAGCATGGCCTTTTGGGAGTGTTTCTTCAGAAATCACGTATAGAATTCAAGATGAGGCTTTTGATTATTTAGACGCTCCCATTAAAAGAATTACTACCGCAGATACCCCTGCTCCATATTCACCAGTTTTACTAGAAAAATGGTTACCAAATGCTGATGATGTTATAAAAGCTGTAAAAGAGGTGATGTATTTGTAAAATACTTTATCAATCATAACTTAAAGCAAATATAGGTTTTGTCACTTTTGAATATTTATTAAAAACTTCTAAATTGCATACATAAAGGATATAATGATATTTAAACTATTATGGTTATTGTTATACAATATGTTCGGCATAATACGAAAAAACTGAATGAGTAAAGAGAAATTAGCAGTAGTATTAGATAATATAGATAGAGGAACAATTACAACAGCATTACAGACTAATGGCTATACACGAAAATTAAAACTTCTAAATACCAGCGTAAATAATTGGGAAAGTATTTGTAAAATTTTGGAAAAAGACACGGATAATGAAATTATTGTTCTTGGAAAATTTACAGAACACATAATATTTCGAATGTGTATCCCTGCTTACAGAAAAGTTGTAGATAGACTAATCAATCTTATCGCAAAGAAGAAACATATTATTTTCATCTACAAAGATAATATGATGGGAAATTTCAGTTATTTTCAATCTGTTGAAATTAAACAAACTGTTTTTGAAGTAGACGATAAGGAAGATTACTTCTATTATCGAGAAAAAGAACTAAAAACTTGGCTCTATCAATATGAAATTGAAGAAGCAGAAGCTGAATTTGTTAATAGAGTTATATCTCTAATTAAAAAAATTTCAATAGAATTAACTGCTCTTCCTTATGAGAAACTTATAGATATAGAAATATCTGGACAAAATTTTATTGAGAATGTAGCGGAAGGATTATTATTCAGAATTTATGTGCCAAATGACCGAATATGGAGCAATGAATTTGATAAGTTTATTACTCTTTTTAGAGATTATGCTTCTAATATTGCTAATGAAGAACTTAAAATTACTCAAAACCGTACTGATTTAGGTATTATTTGTTCTCTTTACTCAATAAATCAAGATATTTCCGAATCTAAAATTAATGATTTATATAAAGAATTTACTTCATTTATGGATTTGTGTTCGTCAAAACCAAAAGAAGCTGAAAAGCTGATTAAAAAATTGAATATTACAGAGCCAAAAAAACAAAGCATTCTAAAAAAATATGTAAAAGAATCTCAAAGACTTTTGCTAGATATTAAACAAGAAAGAGAGTCTAAAATTCTTACAATTAAACATAAACTTCAAAATGAATTACAGGAATACGAATTATCAAATGTATTAGAAGAATATATTGATAATGCTGTACCAAGTGCTGATACAACAAAAAATTTAACATTTGGTAATCAGACAATACAAAATCAAACTATTCTTGTAAGTCCTCAAATAACCAATAGAGTTGATGTAATAGTAACCAATGAACTTAATGGAAACATAGATTTCAGTTCTGAAGAAAAAGAATTAAATAAACTAATTAAAAAGTTTAGTACTAATTTATCAGAAGCTACAGAACTTCAAACATCTCTTTATGAATTAAAAGATAACGCAAGTTCAAAGGAAAAGAAAAGAGGTGCTTGGCAAAAATTATATGGATTTTTAGGGAAAGTTGGAGATAAGGTTGGAGATGTTGGAGTTGCTCTTTTGACAAAATATATTGAACAAAAAATAGGAATGTAAATAATTATGCTATATAAAATTAATTGCTAATGCAAACCCAATTATGAAAATCATCCCATATTTTCTACCTACTCTCGCAGATTCGGTTTTTACTTGCTAAATTTAGTGTCTAAACCAAAAAACACCAAGAAAAGAAATTAAACTTACTGAAAAACTGAAAAATAAATATCTAAAAGACAAAATAACTAATATGAAAAATGTAACTGATTTTGAGGACATACTCATAATTAATCAAAATTTTAATATTTTATAGAATGAAACCAGATTTATTTCAAGCTCCAGATTATTATCAAATAGATGATTTACTTACTGAAGAGCATAAATTAATTAGAGAAGTTTCTCGTGCGTGGGTAAAACGTGAAGTTTCGCCTATTATTGAAGAGTATGCGCAAAAAGCAGAATTCCCAACACAAATTATTGACGGATTGGCAGCAATTGGTGCTTTTGGTCCGTATATTCCAGAAGAATATGGTGGTGCTAGTTTAGACCAGATTTCTTACGGGTTGATTATGCAAGAAATAGAACGTGGCGATTCAGGTGTTCGTTCTACAGCCTCTGTACAATCTTCTTTGGTGATGTATCCTATTTTTAAATACGGTAATGAAGAACAACGTAAAAAATATTTACCAAAACTAGCTTCTGGCGAATGGATGGGCTGTTTTGGATTAACCGAACCCAATCACGGTTCAAATCCTGCTGGAATGGAAACCAAATTTAAAGATATGGGCGATCATTATCTTTTAAATGGTGCAAAAATGTGGATTTCTAATGCGCCTTTTGCACAAGTTGCTGTTGTTTG
>JBMYWO010000066.1:3945-9991 GCA_049607505.1 Polaribacter sp. | reverse complement strand
TGTCATAGCATTTAATGACTTTGTCAAAAAAGGGGCAAAATCTATTATATGCTCAACTTCATCTGAAAATTGCAAATATATTTTATAGTCGCTTTTATATACTGCTTTACGAATTGAAATTTCCATACTAATCAATTTTAATAGTTATCTTTTCGGGTTCTACTTTCCTATTGTACACAAAGAAATCAATCCATTTTCTTACAATATCATCCCTATATTTTTCTACAAGAACTTTCAATCGCTTTTCATTTTTAGAATCTAATGGTTGTTTTCCTTTCACATTAGAAATTCTTATTTTTTTTAATTTACCTGCTTCAAATATTATTTCGGCTTTACTCTCTTTTCCTTGAAATTTTCCGTGAACGTGTATTGGTTCGTGGTCATTTGAGTAAAACAAAATTATTAAACCGAAATATTCATACAGTTTTGGCATTTTCAAAAATATATTATTTTATCGCTCAATGGGTTTTAGCAAATAAAAACCAAATGAGACATTGTTTCTTGATCTTTATCCGGCTGAATCCAACCAATGCTGTATTATTTTCTCAATATCTTCAATTTTATCATCCATGCTATTACAAATATCTTGATGTATTAAATGCCAAAATGTTAAATTATTATATTTAATCGTCATTAACTATACGCGTCTTTTTTGTAGTGTTTTTTTATTTAGTCGCTAAATCCATTTTTTGGTTCAACAATTCCACGTTAAAATTTATTTTAGCATTCAACGCTCTAAAAACTTTTAAAATAGTCTCAAATCTGGCATCAGTCAAATTGTTTTCAATTTTTGAAATCTGCGCTTTTTTCACTCCGATTAATTCTCCGAGTTGTGTTTGGGTCAATTTTCTGTCTTTTCGGGCTTGTTTTATGGCCTCTCCAATCAAATCGAGCCTCAACTCGTTTTCATAAGCATCTCTTTCGGGTGTTCCTTCTTTGCCTATATACTTATCCTTTACTTCGTCAAATGAATATGTTTTCATTTCTTTTTGTTATTACTTTCAAAATATTTGTTCTTTATTTCGGTCGCTTTGCCAATCTCTTTTTTTGGTGTTTTTTGCGTTTTTTTGATAATTCCATGTGTTGCGATTACGATTGTTGCTTTATTATCCGATTTGTCCCAAAATGCAAAAAGGCGATATTGTTTTTTATTGAATAAAGTCCGAAATTCCCAAATATCCGAAGTCAGTTTTTTAAATAGAGTATTGTCGGTTTTAACTTTTGCTTTATCAATATTGAAAAGAATTTTATCCCGAACTTTTTTGTCAAGTCCATCAAGAAATTCAAAGACCTCTTTAAGAAACTCAACTTTAAATTTTTCCGTCATTCAGATATTTGTTTAATACAAAGATAAGGTTTCCTTTTTAGTAAACAAACTTAATTTGAATGATGAATTTTTTTCATTCTACACAATATGTTTGTATAAGAATTGCGTGGTTGAGCAACTAATTTAGCAAATAAAAACCGAATAGAAAATCCACGTCCCGATAGCTATCGGGATTCGTAAGTAGGCTAGAACTAGCAATAAAATATACACGGCTTTGTTGGCAGTAGTAATTTTTATTTCGTACTTAATTCTCTTTTCTTTTTAGAAATTCTTTTTGTTATTCCTGTTTTTTTATTAGAAAAATACTTTTTCAATGCCAATTCTTCTTCTTTTGTGAGTGAACCTTGTCCTCCTATATAATCTGTTTCAATTATTTGTTCTTTCATAATTTCATATTTTTCAAATCATTTTTTGAAACTAAAGAAACGACGGTTTGAAAACTGTCTCCAGTTGTTACATTTTCAATTGAGTTTGTTAGTTTGTCAATTAAAAAATCAAGTTCAATATTTTCCTTTTTTTTCATAAATCTAATTTAAGAAAAATCCTTAACTTGAACTAATGTTTAGTTTCAGAATTTTGTTAATTCAGATTTCGGCTGTCTTATTACTGCCAACGTGTTTGATTTCGTTGCGTGGTTTAAGCACTTAAAGTTTGCAAATAAAAACCGAATAGAAAGTCCGCGTCCCGATAGCTATCGGGATTCGTAAGTAGTTTCGTACCAAGCAATTAATTATGCAAGGTGTTACCAACAGTTTTTTCTTTTCTTTTTAATTGTGTTTTTCTATCAGATTCAAACATTACAATTTCTATTGCCCTCATTGGAGTTAATTCATAACCAAAATGGCTTTCAATTTTAAAGTGTAAATCAGGATAATTTGCGTTTTTTGATATTTTCTTTAATTCATTGAGATAATGATTATACATCTTGGCATTCCCAATTCGGTAGTCGTATGCCTCCAAATTAGTCAAGTATCTGTATATTCTACTATCCCAAATAGCATAATTATTGGGATTAATAAAATGCAACAGTTTTGAAACTCCAACTAATGAATTATTAATACATTCTTTAAGTAATTTCAACTCTTTTTCACTCAAAAGACTTCCGTTCTTCACAGAATTAAGTAAACTTAAAATACTGTCAGTATTGTTCAAGTTAATTTTAATTATTGTAGGCATCCAACCATAAACAAAATGACTTGAAATAACTAAATGATGCTTTTCAATTATATTGAGTCTTCCAAAATAACTAATGAATTCAGGATATGTTTCTATATAGGAATCATTTTCAGTTAAACTGAATTTCTTGAAGTCTCTTTTTATTTTTTCAAAACTTAAGTCAAATATTTGTTTCTTATTTTTCTCTACCAAACCAAGTCAATTTATAATTTAATTTGAAAGGTGTGGTTTCATTGAAAATACTTGTATACTTCATCTTGATTTCTATTTTACTCAATGCCTTTCTTATTTCATTTCTTTGTTCAATAAAATTAGAATCTGTAATATTTCCTTTAAATTCTAGTATAACTTTTTCTTCTGAAGGTCTAAGGACAATTTTGGATGCTTTTGTGAAAGTCGACCAATAATATCCTTCTTGTAGATTTGGCATAAAATCTATTAGGTATTCTTGTTCTGTACTATTCTCTCCAAGAAATTTAATTTCTTTTGAAATTAATGGTCCAGTTCCTTTATTTTGGATAATAACGGCAATCTTATCTTCGTAATCTGGTGGTAGAACATATGCAAGTGGTCTAACTCCTAATCTGTTGTTTTTTCTATTTTGGAATGCAGTTATTATTGAAAGAATCAACGAAATTAAAGAAATTCCAATAGCACATAAAGCAATTGTTGTTTCTGGGTTATCTAATATTTCATTCAAAAGCTCTTTCATTTTTTAAATTGTTGATAAAGATATAGTTATAAATTTTTATTGCTGATAAAAGTACTACTTCCTCAAAGATTGGCTCCTAAAATTTATACTGCACAACACACAAATATATTGAATTAATTTTACCTTTTAAGAAAACTCTAAATCCTAAATTTGGGTGTATAACAAATTGCCTCGTATCTTTTGGCTAAAGCCTTTTTTGATGATTATAATTTTTGAAATCCTGCTGAAGCAGGATACAATTCAGCATAAATACTCATCAATTGTAATGGGTTTTAACCCATTAGTATGTAAAATAAAAAAATGATTGGCTTTAGCCAAATTCTTTAATCAATAAATTTTGTTGACTCAAGATACATTTATTTCCTTGAAAAAAAAGAAAAAATAGTATCTAAAACGACAATTTGTTATGCACCTCTAAACCCATTCTAATACAAGTTTTTGGTTTTATTTTAATGCGTTTTCACTAGATAAAAACAAATGGATTTTAGCATCTTGCTAAAGTTTCGTAATTTTATAAACTTCAACAAAAAAGACCAATGACAGAACAAAAAAGACTTTTTTTAGTAGATGCATACGCATTAATTTTTCGTGGATATTATGCTTTTATCAAAAACCCAAGAATCAATTCTAAAGGATTAGATACTTCTGCAATAATGGGTTTTATGAACTCGCTTTTAGATGTCATAAAACGAGAAAGACCCGATCATTTGGCAGTTTGTTTTGACAAAGGCGGAAGTATAGATAGAGTAGAAATGTTTAAGGAATATAAAGCCAATAGAGATGCCACTCCAGAAGCTATTAAAGTTGCCGTTCCTTATATCCAAAAGATTTTAAAAGCGATGCACATACCTATTATGGTAAAGGAAGGTTTTGAGGCAGATGATGTCATAGGCACACTTTCTAAACAAGCAGAAAAAGAAGGCTATAAAACCTTTATGGTAACACCAGATAAAGATTTTGCACAGTTGGTTTCCGAAAATATATTTATGTACAAACCACGTTTTGGTGGCGGATATGATATTTGGGGAGTTCCTGAAGTTTTGGCAAAGTTTGAAATTACAGATCCGTTACAAGTCATTGATTTTTTAGGAATGATGGGCGATTCTTCAGATAATATTCCTGGATTGCCAGGCGTTGGCGAAAAAACTGCCAAGAAGTTTTTAGCCGCTTATGGTTCTATGGAAAATTTGTTGGCAAACACACACGAGTTAAAAGGAAAAATGAAAGAGAAAGTAGAAGCTGCCAAAGATTTAGGGTTACTTTCTAAAAAATTGGCAACCATTATGTTGGATGTTCCTGTAACTTTTGATGCCAAGGATTTTACATTAGACCAACCCAATGTAGAGAAAGTAACCGAAATTTTTAACGAGTTAGAATTTAGAAATTTACTCACTAATTTCTTAAAAACCTTTGCCGACGAAAATGCAGAAAAAATAAATTCAGCAGAAAATTCTACGGAAGAAAAACCAAAAGTTTCAACAAAAAAAACTACCAAAAAGATAGAAGGACAGTTCGATTTGTTTGCTACTCCAGGAACTGGCGACTTTTCTTCCCCTTTGGGGAAAACATCTGAAGAACAGATGGGGCAAGGATTTAAGAATATAAAAAACACCAAGCATTTTTATCAACATATTAATTCGCCTTTATCAAGAAAATTATTACTTCAAAAATTATTACAGCAAACTGCGGTTTGTTTTGATACAGAAACTACAGGTTTAAAATCTTTAGAAGTTGAAATGATTGGCATTGCTTTTTCCTACGAAATTGGCAAAGGATATTATGTTTCATTTCCCGAAAATCAAGAGGAAACAAAAAGGGTTTTGGAAGAATTTAGACCATTTTTTGAGTCTGAAACTATTGAGAAAATCGGACATAATTTAAAATACGATATCAAAGTATTGTCAAATTACAATATGCCTGTAAAAGGGAAATTGTTTGATACTATGATTGCACATTATTTGATCAATCCAGATATGCGTCATAATATGGATGTGTTGGCAGAAACCTATTTGAATTATCAACCCGTTTCTATTACGGAATTGATTGGTAAAAAAGGCAAAAATCAACTTTCTATGCGGGTTGTTCCTCTTGCAGATCAAACAGAGTATGCTGTGGAGGATGCAGACATCACTTTGCAATTAAAAGAACGTTTTACCAAAGAATTAGAAGCAGGAAATCTTACCAAATTATTTCATGAAGTTGAGTTGCCTTTGGTATCGGTTTTAACGGCGATGGAAATTGAAGGAATTAACCTAGATACTCATTTCTTAAAAGAATTATCCGTTGTGTTAACAGATGATATTTTGCGTCTTGAAAACCAAATTTACGAACAAGCTGGCGAGAAATTTAATATTGGTTCACCCAAACAATTAGGCGTTGTTTTGTTTGAAAATATGAAGTTGGTGGACAAGCCTAAAAAGACCAAAACTGGGCAATATTCCACCGCAGAAAATGTGTTGTCTTACTTAGCAAAAAACCATCAAATTATAAGAGACATTCAAGAATACCGTCAGTATAAAAAATTGCAAAGTACGTATGTAGATGCGTTGCCCAATGAAATTAATCCGAAGACTCAAAGAATTCATACAGTCTATGCGCAAGCCGTTGCTGCAACAGGGCGCTTGAGTTCTAACAACCCGAATTTACAGAATATTCCTATCAGAACAGAACGAGGACGTGAAGTGAGAAAAGCGTTTATTCCTCGAGATGAACATCATGTGTTGTTGGCAGCAGATTATAGCCAAATAGAATTACGAATTATTGCGGCTTTAAGTGAAGAGGAAACGATGATGGAAGCATTTAAAAACGGCGAAGATATTCACGCTTCTACG
>JBMYWO010000066.1:0-3935 GCA_049607505.1 Polaribacter sp. | reverse complement strand
GTTTCATGTTCCTTTAAGTGAAGTTACTCGTGAACAACGTAGCAATGCAAAAACAGTCAACTTCGGAATTATTTACGGAGTTTCTGCTTTTGGGTTAAGCAACCAAACCAACTTAAGTAGAAGTGAAGCCAAAGAGTTGATAGACACCTATTATAAAACCTATCCGAAATTGAGGAATTATATGTCCACTTTGGTCGATTTTGCTCGTGATAATGGCTATGTAGAAACGGTTTTAAAAAGACGTAGGTATCTAAAAGACATCAATTCTAGAAATGCTGTTGTACGTGGTGCAGCTGAACGAAATGCGGTAAACGCACCCATACAAGGAAGTGCAGCAGATATTATTAAACTAGCAATGATTAATATTTACAACCGATTTGAGAAAGAAAACTTTAGATCGAAAATGCTTTTGCAAGTACATGACGAATTGGTTTTTGATGCGCATAAAGATGAATTAGAAATTATAAAACCAATTATAAAAGCAGCAATGGAAAATGCGTTTACAATGGCGGTTCCTTTGGATGTGGAAATTGGTTTGGGTGAAAATTGGTTGGAGGCGCATTAAAATATTGATTTTAAATCATATTGCTGCCAAAAATATTTATTAGAAATAAAAAAACAAAGATTTAATAACCGATATTATTCTGAAAGTCAGTACTTTTAAATATCATCAAAAGAAACATCAGTAAAGTTTTCTGTAGTTTTTGTTTCTTCTGTGGGCTCTTCTTTTTTAAAGTTTTTTTGGTGGCGTTCGCTAATTACTTCATTTCCTTTTTCAGCAACAATATAGTCTGTAGCTTTTTCTAGCATTTCTTTAAAGTCTGTAAAGTCTTCTTTATATAAATATATTTTGTGTTTTTGATAATGAAAGGTACCATCATCATGCGTAAATTTTTTACTTTCTGTAATAGTTAAGTAATAATCATTTGCTTTTGTTGCTCTTACATCAAAAAAATAGGTTCTTCTTCCCGCTCTTAAAACTTGCGAAAAAATTTCTTCTTGTTCAACTCTCTCTGCCATAATCTTTTTTAAAATAGATATTTATATAATTAATTTAACAAGACAAATCTAACAAAATATTTTAGGTAGCAATGTTAAACCTTACATTTCTTTTTCTAAAAGTTGTTGTTCGTACAAATCTTTATAATATCCTTTTTGCGTTATCAGTTGATTGTGAGTTCCTTGCTGTATGATTTTACCCGCATCTAAAACAATAATTTTATCCGCATTTTTTGCTGACGAAACACGATGACTGATAATAAAAGTGGTCTTATTTTTTGATATTTTTTCTAAATTAGATAAAATTTTCTCTTCTGTTTCTGTATCTACGGCAGACAAACAATCATCAAAAATTAAAATTTTAGGGTTTTTTATAATGGCTCTCGCAATAGAAACCCGTTGTTTTTGTCCACCAGATAAAGTAACGCCACGTTCGCCAAGAATAGTTTTATACCCATTGGTAAAATCAACAATATTATCATGGACTACAGCATTTTTTGCTGCCTCAATAATTTCTTCTTCAGTAGCATCCTCTTTACCAAATTTAATATTGTTCTCTATAGTATCTGAAAATAAAAATGGGTCTTGTGGCACAAATCCTATTTGATTTCTAATAGCATTCAAATTGTCTTCCTTTATCGGTTTTCCGTCCAATAAAACACTGCCTTCAGTGGTGTCATACAATCTAGCAACCAAATTGATAATGGTAGATTTACCCGAACCTGTTTTCCCCAAAACAGCAATGGTTTCGCCAGAATTTACAGAAAAACTAATGTTTTTTAAGGCGGTAATATTAGTGTCGTCATAGACCAAAGAAACATTTTGAAAGCTAATATTACCCTTAATTATTGTTTCATTTTCTACCTCATTTTGTATTTCAGGCACTTGCTCTAAAAACTCGTTAATTCTTAATTGCGATGCTTCTGCCTGCTGCACCATAGAAGTAACCCAACCTACAACGGCCACTGGCCACGTTAAAATATTGACATACAACATAAATTCAAGAACAACGCCTATTTGAATTTCACCACGAATATATTGCATCCCTCCAACATAGATAACAATCAAATTGCTAATACCAATCAAAAGAAGCATGATAGGAAAAAACAGTGCATTTGCTTTGTGTAAGTGAATGTTCTTTTCTTTACTTTCATTGGCAATGGTATCAAAACCTTTAGTGATAGAAGTTTCTATTCCATAGGATTTTACGACATTAATTCCAGAGAAAAACTCTTGATTGAACGTAGTCAATTTTGATAAATATTGTTGTACAATGGTGCTTCTTCTATGAATAACTCTACTCAATATAAAGATTGAAATAGACAATAGCGGAAAAGGAATAAGGGTGTATAAAGTCAATGTGATATCAACACGAACCATTTGTGTAAAACCAACCACAAAAAGCACAATAATGTTCATACTATACATAATTGCGGGGCCAACATACATTCTTACCTTACCAACATCTTCGCTAATTCTGTTCATCAAATCACCCGTTCTATTTTTTTTGTAAAAATTGAGCGATAGCTTTTGATATTGTTGATAAATCTCGTTTTTTAAATCAAACTCAATCAATCGAGAAGTAACAATAATGGTTTGCCGCATTAAAAAAGTAAAAAAACCAGCCACAATGGCGACACCAATAATGATAAGAACATTTATTAATAATTCGTGTTTTACAATTGCCAAATTTGCAACTTTTTCTTGCTGATAATCTTCAACAACATTCAAAGAATTTCTGATAATTATTGGAATTTGTAAGGCTAAAAGTTTAGATAAAACGGTGATGAGTAAGCCCGCTAAAATTCGCCATTTGTATTTAGAAAAATATTTGTTTAAATATTGTAAAGCCTTCAAAGAGTATCAATTTAAATAATAGACTATATAAAACCAAGTCGTTTTTTCAACGTACGAAGATACAAGATTAGAACGAACCTATTTTATAAAAAAAGAATCAAATGATACGAGAATAAAAATAAAATAGTATTATTTTTGTAACGATTTAGAAAGTTCCTATTCCTCTTTTTTTAAATATACCCGTTCTTTAGTAATGATTAACAGAAGACATATTCGAATTAAGGTAATGCAATCTGTGTATGCCATGTTACAGTCTGATAATGATGACGTTATTAAAGAACAAAAATTTCTAAAATACAGTATTTTAAAAATGTACGATTTGTATGTTTTAAACCTTCAATTATTGGTTGAAGTCCAAAAATTAGCTACCAAAAAAATTACACTTTCCAAGAAAAAAATTCTTGCTACCAAAGAAGATTTACAACCCAATACCAAATTTATCAACAATAAAATAATCAAGGCAATTTCAAAAAGCATAAGTTTACAAAGCTATATTGAAATTAATAAATTGGACCACTGGAAACTAGATGATGAGTATGTAAGAATTGTTTTTGACGAATTGCAAAAAAGCAATTTATACAAGAGATATTTAGATACTGTAGAAAATTCTTTTAAAGTAGATAAGGGGTTTGTGATTGATTTTTTTAAAGAAATTATAGCTCCAAATGAAAAATTAGCAGACTATTATGAAGACAAAATGATTTCTTGGGTAGATGACATTCCGTTTGTAAATACTTGGATTGTAAGGTCTTTAAATAAATGCAAACCCAATCATACATTTATGGCAGGCACCTTGTATAAAGATAATGATGACGAAAATTTTGTTTCGGAATTGTTTCAAAAAACGATTTTAAAACACAAAGAATATGAAAAAGATATTGAAGATAAAACTCCCAATTGGGAAGCAGACAGGATTGCAGGTATAGATATGATTTTGATTAAAATGGCAATCACAGAGTTTATCGATTTTCCTTCTATACCTACAAGAGTTACGATTAATGAATATATAGAAATATCTAAAGATTATTCAACAACAAAAAGTAGCTACTTTATCAATGGGGTTTTAGATAAAATATCCA
>JBMYWO010000065.1:0-10179 GCA_049607505.1 Polaribacter sp. | reverse complement strand
CCTGCAACCAATCTATAAATCCTTTTTTGATTGCAGCTCTAATGCCGTTTACGTTGTATGATATTATTTTCATTTTCCCCTTTATAAAGATTTTGAATATGGTAATGATTTTATATAATTTTCCATAAAGTCAAAATCTGGATTTCCGTTTTTATTTGGAAGTCTTACAGATATTTGTTTCATTCTTGTTTGACTCGCTTTTCTTCCATAATTATATCTATATTTTTCCATATTTAAAATCGTTACAAAGAACATAGCAACATATTTATTCATTTTAAACTTTGGTATTAATTTTTCTACGTGGTCACTTGCGGAAAATCGTATTGGCTGAAACGCACAATAGCCTATTACTGCACTATCAATTGTTAAGACATTATCATCTTCAGTATAAATATCATAAAATGAATCTATACCATTATTTGTTGCTTGTGTTGTTACGTTAGGGAATATTCCTTTTCCAATTTCTTGTAATTCCTGTTTAGGTGTTGTTTTGCTTCCTGTTATTGTAAACAAATCAATTAATGAAAATAGCTTCCAATTATTAATACCAAGATTAATTTTTTTGTTAAGAATTGGTTTCTGCTTTAAATTTTGCTCTAAATTGATTTTAAAATCAGAGAGGGTTTTCAATAATTTTACTGGTGCAGATTTTGGAATCAACAAATCTTTTAAGGTTCTATTTGCTTGTCTTCCATAACTATACTTGTATTTATTACTTGAAATACATGTAGCATAAAATAGCATTTCTTCAACTGACATAGTGTTTTTTGGTGATAAAACAAGTACGTGAAACCCTGTGTAAAATTCTTTTGGCTGATAAAAAGTTGAAAGAACAGAGCCTCCTAAAGCAACTGTCAAAACATGCTTTGGATTAGGTTCTATATCAATCAATTCATAAACATAAGCAGAAACACCATTGTTTTTTTCAGTTCGAGATACAAATGGTATTGAATTATAATCAGTAGATTTACATTTTTCAAGATTAATTAATTCTAAACTATTTCCATAATTTAGATTAAAAAGGTCTGATATTTTTACAAAATTATTCATAATCTTCAAGATTAATTTTATTACTAAACAAAAAAGTAACATACTCTAATATTGTATCCGTAAAATTTTCATCAGTTAATTTTGAATAGTCTGTTTTCATATAGGCTTCTGCTACCCATTCGTCATCTACTGTTACTACTTTATTTACACTAAAGCCTGCTTCTTGTTTTCTGTTAATATAATTTGAAATCCATTTTTCTTTTACGCTTTTCCATTTTCCAAAGGCATCAAATCTTCCTTGTATTTTTCGCTTTACAAATCCGTCATCTTTATAGTAACCAAAGTAAGTTTCTTTATTTTTAGGATGTGGTTTGTGAGCTTTAAAAATCATTATACAGGTAACAACATTTACTTTTGAATTAAAAAATAATTCATCAGGCATTGATAAAACTGCATCTAAAGTATGTTTTGATAGTAATTGTTTTTTTAGTTCATATACTTTACCACTTGTTGCTAATGCTTTTTGCATTGGCACAATGGCTACACAGACACCTCCTTCAACCAAACATTCTAAATTATTTAAAATAAATTCAAACTCGTCTGTGTCCGTTTTTTTATTGCTTTGATATGGTGGATTTAAAAAGCCAACAGTGGGTTTTCTTGCTTTTACCAATTCAATGATTTCTAGATCAAAACAACTACCATTTATAATATTTGTTTTTCCATCTTGGTGGATATACATATTGGATACTGACAAAGCAAAGATGTGAGATTGATATTCTGTGCCAATAAGGTGTTTTGATTTTATTTCTCGCTCTTTTTCTTTATCACCTTTAGCATCTTCAATCATTTTTTTCATAGCAGCAATCAGAAAACCACCAGTTCCTGTACAATTGTCGTAGGCTATTGAATTTTTATTTACTTGGGCTAATTCTGAAAACAATTCTGTAATATGCGGTGGTGTTAGTACAATTCCTAATCCTTTATCGCTATTGGCATATCTTAAAAACTCAATATAGAGCTGCCCTAAAACATCAAAATACTCGTGTGTTTTTATAAATTGATTGATGTTTTCGTCTATTTCGTCAATCAATTCTTTCAATACCTTCTCTTTTTTAGATAAAGATGTATCTGTTTTTATAAAACTAAACTGAATATTTAAATTGTTTAATTTATCCCCAGAAATATTTGCGATTTCTAACTCATTTGAGACCGTTTGAACCAATGAATCTGCTAAATTTTTAGGTGTTTTATGGGATGCGTACGAATCTTTAAACGCAGTGTTTTCTAAAGCGATTAAAATACAACTCAATAATAAACTACGCTGACTTTCTAGTATTTTGTGAGTGTGAAGTTTTTCATTTAATTTTTTAGTAAAATCAAGAAGTGCTTTATAATCTTGCCTAAATTTTTCAGGACTTTTTAAATATCCCTTTAAATAATCGGTTGCCGCAAGTAATTTATTCCCAAAAATTTCAGTTGCTTTTCGTTCTCCTTTTAAATGTAGAAAATGAGAAACTTTTAAATTTTGTTTATTTTCGCCACTTACTGCAATGGCAAGAACATCAAAATCTTTAGATAAATAAGAAGCGTAGAGTAAAACACCATCTACTGCATAGTCAGCATACTTATCTTTTGTTTTGCTTTCATGTTTTGTTATTTCAGCTTTACACTCAACAACAATCAATAAATTTGAGTTGGTTTTATAACTTATCAAAAACTCTGGATATCCTTTTCCGCTACCTTTTTTTGAAGCTGTTTTTAATAATTTATCAATTTTGGCATTGTCAGATTTTTGCTCTTCAATTTCAATTTCATCTAAAAATTGATTGAAATGGTTTCTGACGATTATCTCTGTTTTTCTTTCGTTTGCCATAATCTTTTAAATTTCCATTTCAGGAATTTCACCATCTACAACCAACCTTCCTTCTGTAGCATCTTGAATTTCTTTTACAGAAACTCCTGGAGCTCTTTCCAACAAATGAAACGCATTGTCTTTAACTTCTAAAACAGCCAAATTAGTTACTACTTTTGTAACACAACCTACACCTGTTAAAGGCAAAGAACATTGTTTTAACAATTTACTTTCCCTACGTTTGTTGGTGTGCATCATAGCTACAATAATGTTGTCTGCGGATGCCACTAAATCCATAGCACCGCCCATTCCTTTTACCATTTTTCCTGGTATTTTCCAGTTGGCAATATCTCCGTTTTCTGCAACTTCCATAGCACCTAAAATGGTAAGATGAACGTGTTTACCACGAATCATAGAAAAACTGGTTGCAGAATCAAAGAAACTTGCTCCTGGCATCGTAGTAATAGTTTGCTTTCCAGCATTGATAATATCTGCATCTTCTTCGCCTTCAAAAGGAAATGGACCCATTCCTAAAACTCCGTTTTCAGATTGAAATTCTACCTCAATATCGTCTCTTACATAATTTGCCACCAAGGTAGGAATACCAATTCCTAGGTTTACATAAAATCCATTTTGGACTTCTTTTGCGATGCATTTTGCGATTCCGTTTTTGTCTAGTGCCATTTGCTTTAACTACTATATTTTATTTCTAGAATTTTTTCAACAAAATTCTTTTCTTCAATCATTATTAATTCTTTTCTTAATTTTAAAACATTTTTTATGTTTCCTTTTTCATATTCATCTCTCATTGAATCAGTAATAAACAATTCTTCAAATAGTCCTTTATATTCTTTTGATAAAAGAAATGATAAAACTTTTTTATTTTTCACTAATCTATTTAATTCATCGTTTTTTTCAACAATAAAAACTGTATTTTCTGTTGATTTTTCATTTCTAAATAATTTCAATTCATAAATAATTTTCACTTCATTGATATTTATTAAATGTAAATCATCAATAAAGGTTCTCTTTTTAAGAGAATAATTAACCATAAAAAGAGCTAATGCAATTTTTCTAACACCTCCAAAATCTATACTATTTGGAAATTTTTCGGTTGTAAACTCTTTAACGTCATCATCATCATAAAACGGCTTTTTTTCAATACCTTTTGTATAATTAAGAAAATGTTCAAAAGCTTTTTTCCTTTTTGAAGGATTAAACACTGTAAAATAATTAGCATACGTAGTTTTCCAAAACCATTTTTTCAATTCTTCAACATTTTGTCCAAAAGGTTTGCTTTTTAAATTAAAAAATTGAACTAAAAATATAAAGTGTAAATTTGCTGGTAGATATTTCAAATCTAATATTAATAATTCCTCTTTCAGAAATTTTACTACTTCCACACAATTATCTAACGTTAATTTTACCATTTCCGAAAAATTATCTTTTTCACTTAATGTTTTAACATCTGTAGCTTTTGTATCTAAGTATAATGGTCCAAAAGAACTCTGAATAGTTTTAAAAATAAATTTATCTTTAAATGATTCTCTTTTTTTATTTGGATAGAAATTTATGTTTTCTATTTTTTGTAAAGTTTTTGAAATTAAAGACCCTAACCTAAATTCATTATTAATCGTTAGAGCAGATAGTTTCCAATCGTCTTTTATTGGCGACCCAGTAGAATTTACCCTATTAAAAATCTCAATAGCTTCTTGCAAATTACCGCCTACTAAATCTATTGATGGAATTTGATAATCAGTAAATATAGTGCCAATTTCTTTATACCTCTGTAAGTATAATTTAATATTTTCAGAGTCTATATTTTCTCTTGAAAGAGCTTCTTGAAAATTATAAAAATTGATAGTGTCAGCAAAAGCAAATAAAGGCACTTCGTACACCTCTAAATTATCAATATTTGAGCCTTTATATCTCTTGAATTTTTCTGATGATAAATCATAATAAATGGAAAATTCTTTATACCATATTTCATCATCTCTTTCTAAACTGGTTTTTTTAGGATTAGTTAAACAATTTAATAGTGTTGAAAGTCTTTGATAACCATCAAGAATATAAAAAAAATCTGAATCCTTTTCATTTAGATGATATGAACCCAAAATATTTAATTCAAAATCAATATTTTCTATTTCTTCTCGTTTTTCTGGTCTCCAAAATAGAATTGTTCCTATTGGATAACCATTTTTGAGACTATCAAATAATTTTAATTTTTGCTTTTCTTTCCAAACTACATCTCTTTGAAATAATGGTATTCTTATTCTACCTTTTTCAAAGTCATCTAAATAATATGACAATCTTCTTACTCTTGTGTTTATTTGTAGATTGCTCATAATAAATATTTTATTTCGTTGATGATATGTTCAAATTCATTTCGTTCTGTAGTGTCTTTTAAATTTACTTTCGAAGTTAGCAAAGGTTGATGCTTGATTCTTTTTCCTAAATCTTCTTTATTAACATCTTTGAAATTATTAGAGAATTCAGATTTAAAATTAGGATATTCGATACCTAAACCAATAGTTCTATATTCAATATCAGAAAGACTTTTATATAAGGTTTCAATTTCTGGCTTTAAATTTTTTCTATCTATTATTTCCCTCCCCTTTTTTGCTTTTTGAGAAAACCCTTTTTCAATATTTAAAAAATCTTTTTGGGAATGTGTTAATCCTAAATATGCTTGAGAAAATTTCTTTTTTTTATCTTTTTTGTTAGCAATTTTCAGAAAAGAATCATAAATTTTATCAGGCAAATAATTCTCTTTTTCTCTTTTATAAAAAATGTGAAAGGGGATTTTATTTTCTTCTAAAAATTTTGTTTTATTTTTAGGTAATTTTTGTTGTGTTATATTCCCGTCAGCATTAATAATGCAATATTCTCTATCGCTATCTTTTATTACAAAACACCTAAGATAATTATACTTAGCTTTTGTTAATTTTTGATTATTGAAAGACTCTTTTAATTTTCCTTTAACTGTATTGTCATTTGAACCACCTCCGTTTTCATAGACAAGCCATTGAATATTTTTAGCATCAATCAATTCATTTGAGGAATCAAATTTTTCGATAATTTTATTAATAAATATTGGTTCGTATTCGTAATTTTCTACAATGATTGTTAAAGATTGTTTCAAATAGAACTTGGCTTCAAAAACATTAAATTCATTTTGAGATTCATTATGAACTGCAACAGTCTTTTTAGAATTTGATTTTCTTGTACTGCTTACAAACATAGTTTTTAAATCTTCTGTATTTCGATTTCCTAAATTCTTAAACCAATCAGTATTTTCAATTTCTTCTAAATCAATATCTATCCATTTGTGTTGTCCTTCAATAAATAACGAAAAAATAGCATCTAAATCTCTATAATTTGCCTTATTTGTGAAACAATTATGTTCAATTTTGACTTGCATTTTCCTTTCTCTTTTTTTGATTTCTTCTCAATTTGAAAACTTCATCTACATTTTCATTAAACACATTATCTGGCCAATCTTCAATTTCTCCATCTTCTTCTATTACAATAGGTTCTAGATTGCTTTCTTGTTTGTTTTCATCATAATCAACATAATATATTTGTAAATCGTCAGGAGTGAAAAGAAAATCAGGGTCAGCAATTAAATTTTGTAGTCTTAATATAAAATTTTCAGAATGTGTTTCTATTAAATACCTTTTATTTTCATCTTCAATCACAGATTCAACAAATCTTTGGGCTAAATTACCGTGTGCAGCAGGATGTAAATGACTTTCTGGTTCTTCAATTATTATTAAAACTGGTTCTACATCTTTCATGTATGAACGGGTTATTAAAGGTAAAACTTGACTAATACCTTGTCCTGTATTCGTAATATTTATTTGTTGAATTGTATTGTTTGATAATGCAAAAGAAAATTTCATTTTCGTAGAAATTACAGCTTTACTCTCCATAATTTCCATTGACCAATTTTCAAAATTTTCTTGATACCAATCACTTACCTTTTTTAAAATTTCACTTTTTCCTTTTACTTTATCTTCAATTAAAATTTGATATGCATTTTGGCCTTTCAATCCTATTCTATTATTTTCAGAGTTATCAAAAGAATATTCTTCTTGTGGTTTCTCTCTTAAGGCTTCAATGTAATCGAAATTTAAATCCATTTCTTCACCTTTTAAAAGGTAAGAATTATTAATAAACCCTTTAAAAGAATCTGTTTTCTTGTTTTTATAAATTAGTTTATTATTATTTGTATATTCCCATTCTCTTACTAATGGTTGATCTTTAATTTCATCATTTGGTAATTCTATTTTTACATTCAATTGTTTAGTAATTGAACCTTCAATAGTATTAGATAATTCTAAATCTAATGTTTCTCCATATTTCAATTCTCTATTATAAACTAAATCTCTAAATTCTGAACCAATTTTTACGAAATCACTTGATTTATCATTTATTTTAATTGCTTCATTAAAAACACCACTTAAACTTCCTGAAATCATTGTAGGCAACTTTAAAACAGCTGTTTTTCCAGAATTATTTTTACCAATTAAAACTGTAATTGGTTTTAACAAAAGCTCATTTTTTTCTTTAAATAATTTAAAATTACTAAATGAAATATTTGTAATCATAGTGAGTTTTTTTGACAGTTTTAGAAAATTACTATTTTCTCTTTCTAGTTGTTTGTTGCTCAATTCTTTTTTCATATTCCTTCCCCTGAAAAATACGTTGTACAAATATTCCTGGAATATGAGTATTGTTTGGGTCTAACGCTCCTACAGGAACTAACTCTTCCACTTCTGCAACTGTAATGCTTGCTGCTCCACACATATTTGGATTAAAATTTCTTGATGTTCCTTTAAAAATTAAATTTCCTGCGGCATCACCTTTCCAAGCTTTTACAAAGGCAAAGTCTGCTTTAAATGCGGATTCTAACACATACATTTTTCCATCAAATTCTCTGGTTTCTTTTCCTTCGGCAACTTCTGTTCCATAACCAGCTGGGGTATAAAATGCAGGAAAACCTGCTTGTGCGGCTCTACATTTTTCTGCTAAAGTACCTTGTGGTGTGAGTTCTACTTCCAGTTCTCCTGACAGCATTTGGCGTTCAAACTCATCATTTTCACCCACATAAGAAGAAATCATTTTTTTGATTTGCTTGTTTTGTAATAATAATCCCAATCCAAAATCATCTACACCTGCGTTGTTAGAAATACAAGTAACCTCTCTAACATTTAATTGTACTAATGCTGCAATTGCATTTTCTGGAATTCCACAAAGTCCGAAACCTCCTAACATTAAAGTCATGCCGCTTTTTACACCTTGTAAAGCTTCTTGTACAGTATCTACTTTTTTATTGATCATTTTAAAATTTTTATTTGAATTTAAACGCAAATTTTTTACTGAAAACCGCGACTGAAAACTGAACACTGCGACTGGAAACTTTAAATCAAAAATCTATATCTTCTTTATTTGGATTCTCATCTTCTTTAGTCTCGGACGAAACCTTATCGCACTTTATATTAATTGATAAGTTATAAGGCTTTTTAAAATCCTTTTTACTAATCTTTAAGGTTTCATCTGCGTAGCATTTTTTCATAAACAAGGCCCAAGAAGGCAAAGACATAGTGGCTCCTTGTCCTTTTCCAATACCATAAAAATGTGTTGCTCTGTCCTCACCACCTGTCCAAACTCCTGTTGCCAAATTGGGTACAATTCCCATAAACCACCCATCGGATTGGTTTTGAGTGGTACCTGTTTTTCCAGCAATCGGATTGGTAAATTTATACGGAAAACCTGTTACTACTTTAGAATATCGTGTCCAACCAGAACGTAATCTTGCACCAGAACCCGATTGTGTAACGCCTTTTAATAAATCTAAAATGACATACGCAGATTCTTCGCTTAATACTTCTTTGGTTTTTGGCGTAAATTCTTGTAAAACCGTTCCGTTTTTGTCTTCAATTCTTAAAATCATCATCGGATTTACACGTAAACCCTTGTTTGCAAAGGTACTATACGCCGTTACCATTTCTATTAAAGATAAATCTACAGAACCTAAAGCGATGGCTGGATTTGTTTCAATTTTACTATTGATACCTGATGCGTTTGCCAAACGGACTACATTTTCAGGCGTTACCTCATCTATCAATCTTGCTGTAATTACATTGACAGAACCTGCCAAAGCGTCTTTTAAGGTTAGCTCACCACCATATTTATTATTTGAATTTCTTGGTGTCCAATCTTTTGAAATTCCGTACTTTCCTTTGGGAATGGTATAAGGTGTATTTGGCAATACTTCGCAAGGCGACATTCGTAACTGATTAATGGCTGTTGCATAGACAAAAGGTTTGAATGTAGAACCCACTTGGCGTTTTTGTTGCTCTACGGCATCATATTTAAAATGCTTATTGTTAATGCCTCCCACCCACGCTTTTATATGACCCGTTTGGGGTTCTATGGATAATAATCCTGAGCGTAAAAAGTATTTATAATATCTAATAGAATCGTTTGGCGACATAATGGTGTCTATATCTCCTTTCCATGAAAAAACACGCATTTCGGTCTTTTTATTAAAACTAGCATCAATCTCTTTAGATGATTTTCCTGCTTCTTTTAATCGTTTATAGCGTTGAGAATTTTTCTTTGCACGTTCTAAAGTTTCTTTAATTTTATCTTCTGAAATACCGTAAAAAGGAGCTGTTTTATTCTTCTTTTGTTCTTCAAAAAAATGAGATTGTAAATTAGCAATATGTTCTTTAACGGCTTCTTGTGCATATTTTTGCATTCTAGAATCTAGCGTTACAAAAATTTTTAGACCATCACTAAAAATATCATATTGATTTCCATTAGGTCTTGGATTGTCTTGCACCCATTTTCTCATAAATTTTTGTAAATAGGCTCTAAAATAGGTGGCATCTCCATCGCTATGACTTTCTGGGGTATAGTTTATTTTTAAGGGTAATTTTTGAAGTGAATCTTTTTCTTCTTTAGTAATAAACTCGTTTCTAGCCATTTGAGAAAAAACCACATTTCTTCTGCCTAATGATTTCTTTTTAGAAATTTCTCTATGAGGATTATATTGTCTTGGGTTTTTTAACATTGCCACAATAATTGCCGATTCTTGAATATCTAACTCGTGGGCTTCTTTACCAAAATAAATTCTTGCTGCTGAACGGATTCCTGAGGCATTAAATAAAAATCCTTGAGTATTCAAATACATAGCAATAATTTCTTGTTTGGTATATTGGCGTTCTAATTTTGTGGCAACAACCCATTCTTTCATTTTCTGACCAATTCTTTTAAATATATTTCTAGAGGCTCTTTTTGTAAATAAATTTTTGGCTAATTGCTGT
>JBMYWO010000064.1:0-10318 GCA_049607505.1 Polaribacter sp. | reverse complement strand
AGGGCTTGTGTTAGCACTTTTTGTAACATACGCAGCCATAGAAAAAAAGACCTATGACAAAACATACGGTGATTTAGGCTCTGTAAATATGAATGCTGAATTAGAAGAAGAAATTCCAATTACAGAAAGAGTAGAACCCATAAAACCAAAAACACCACCGCCACCAACACCAGAAAAAATAGAAGTGGTAGAAGATGAAAAAGAAGTGGAGGAAACCATTATAGAATCTACAGAAACAGATGAAACAGAAGCTGTTGAGGTTGAAGAAATTGAAGAAGTAGAAGAGGTAGAAGAGGTTATAGAAGATGTAAGTTTTATGATTATTGAAGATGTTCCTGTTTTCCCAGGATGTAAAGGAGGTAAAGCAGCATTAAAAAAATGCTTTAGTCAAAAGGTACAAAAACACTTTACTAGAAAATTTGATAATGAACTACCAAATGAATTGGGTTTATCACCAGGGAAGAAAAAAGTATATATCGGTTTTAAAATTGATAGAAATGGAAATGTTATAAATATTCAAGCAAGAGCACCACATCCAAAAATTAAAAAAGAAGTCATTAAGGTGATGAAACTATTGCCTAAAATGAAACCTGGAAGACAAAGAGGAAAACCAGTAGGGGTAAAATATAGTATTCCTTTTAGTTTGATAGTAGAATAAAAAAATCAACAGAAAATAACAAACCGCCTAAAATAATTTTTAGGCGGTTTTTTTATGCATAAATATTTTCTTCGTTGCTCTTACTCTTATTGTCTAAATCTTCCAACGCTTCCCAAAACCCCACGGCACGCCTTAAATGTGGAATTACAATAGTGCCACCAACCAAAGTTGCTATAGACATCGTTTCCATCATTTCTTCTTTAGTAATACCGTTTTTATACGCATTTTCTAAATGATAGGCTATGCAATCATCACAACGTAAAACGGCGGAAGCGATCAAGCCCAACAACTCTTTTGTTTTTACTGATAAATGCCCTTTAGTATAGGCATTGGTATCTAAATTAAAAATTCGCTTGATAATTTTATTATCTGAAGCTAAAATTTTATCGTTCATCTTTTGACGATACGCATTAAACTCTTGGACTTTTTTGTGCATTTTTTTCTTGTTTTTTAATGACCATTTTAGACACTCTGATGCCTACTTCGTATAAAACTAATATTGGAATTGCTACAATCACTTGACTTGCAATATCTGGTGGTGTGATGATGGCTGCCAATATTAAAACGACAACAAGCGCATGTTTTCTATATTTTTTTAGAAATGCTGGCGTTATCAAACCAATTTTTGTTAAAAAGAAAATCAATACAGGCAATTCAAAAAGGATGGAGACACCTAATAACATATTGGTAACTAAACCTATATGAGAATCCATTGTGAAATTATTTTGTATTAAATCTGTAATTTGATAATTGTATAAAAAGTGAATAGAAATGGGAGCAATGACATAGAAACTAAACGCAATTCCGCAGAAAAATAAAAAGGAAGCTACAAAAATAAATCCTCTAGATCTTTTTATTTCATTTTCATGTAACCCTGGCGCAATGAATCGCCAAGCCTCCCACAAAATATAAGGAAATGCTACTACAATACCTAATATTAATGAAGACCAAATAGAATTCATTAGTTGTTGTGTGGGTTTTAAACTAAGTAAATTGTCTTTGAATGTAACATTACAAAACGTACTATCAAAACCTAAAAGATTGAAAAAATCACAAAAAAGTTGATAGGTAAAAAAATCTGGTTTTCTATGTGCTAGCAAAAAATTTTCATATACTTGTTTTTGAAAGATAAAAAATACAATTGCTAGAATAAAAATTACCGCAGCACTTCGTACCAAATGCCACCTCAATTCTTCTAAATGTCCTAAAAAAGACATTTCTTTTTGTTTTTTTGTCATTAGAATATCCCTTCTTTAATTAAATCGTGCAAATGAACAACACCTATATAATTGTCATTTGAATCGGTTACTAAAATTTGAGTAATACTATTGTTTTCTAAAGTTTCTAAAGCTTCAACAGCCATAGCGTTTTCATTAATATTTTTAGGATTTTTTCCCATAATGTCTTTGGCCGTAAAATTACGTATTTCTGTAGTTTTACTTAACATTCTTCTAATATCTCCATCAGTAATAATTCCAACAATTTTATCATCGGTATTTAAAACGGCGGTAACACCTAATCTTTTTTCAGTAATCTCTACAATAACTTCAGCTATATTGTTAGTTTCTTTTACCTGCGGAAGTTGATTGTTCTTAATTAAATCTGAAACACGTAAATATAAACGCTTGCCCAACGCACCTCCTGGATGATATTTTGCAAAATCATTCTTTGTAAAACCTCTTAATTCTAATAAACAAACGGCTAAAGCATCGCCTAAAACCAATTGTGCAGTAGTGCTTGTAGTGGGTGCTAAATTATTAGGACACGCCTCTTTTTCTACATAGGTATTTAAGGTAAAATCAGCATTTGTTCCTAAATACGAATCAATATTTCCAGTAATGGCAATGATTTTGTTTCCATAATTTTTAATTAGCGGAACTAAAACTTTTATTTCTGGCGTATTTCCGCTTTTAGAAATACAAATAACAACATCATCTTTTTGCACATTTCCTAAATCGCCATGTATGGCATCTGCGGCGTGCATAAAAATAGCAGGAGTTCCTGTAGAATTAAAAGTAGCTACAATTTTGGTGGCAATGTTGGCACTTTTGCCAATTCCTGTAACAATGACACGCCCATTAGCATTTAAAATAAATTTAATTGCATTTTCAAAATTAACATCAATTAAATTTGCTAAATTAGCAATAGCTTTACTTTCTGTTAAAATAGTTTGTTTTGCAGTGCTAATAATAGTGTTGAAATTTTTCAAGCGTTAGGCATTTTATCAGAATAAAAAAAAGTTATATATTTAGGTATAGAAACAAGGCAAATTTACTATAAAAAATAGATACCCCAAATAACTTATAAGGTTTGTGTTTGATTTTAAAAGTGTGATATGAATAATAATGATTGTATAGAAATGGATTTACACAGTCCTCTAAAAAAGTTTTTTGGGTTTACGAAGTTTAAGGGATTACAAGAACAAGTAATTCAAAGCATAGTAAACAACAATAACACATTTGTAATCATGCCTACGGGTGGTGGTAAATCTCTTTGCTACCAATTGCCCGCGTTGATGAAAGAAGGTACAGCCATTGTAGTTTCGCCACTAATTGCCTTGATGAAAAATCAAGTGGATGCTATTAGGGGAATCTCTGAACATCATGGTATTGCTCATGTTTTAAATTCATCTTTAAACAAAACCGAAATACATCAAGTAAAGGAAGATATTAGTAATGGGATTACAAAACTGTTGTATGTAGCACCAGAATCTTTAATTAAAGAAGAGTATGCTACTTTTTTAAGAACTCAAAAAATATCCTTTGTAGCCATAGATGAAGCACATTGTATTTCTGAATGGGGTCATGATTTTAGACCTGAATATAGAAACTTACGTCATATTATCAAACAAATAGACAATGTTCCTGTAATAGGTTTAACCGCTACAGCTACTGAAAAAGTACAAGAAGATATTTTGAAAACCTTGGGTATTGTAGATGCAAATACATTTAAAGCCTCTTTTAATAGACCCAATTTGTTTTATGAAGTAAGACCAAAAACTCAAGAAGTAGCAAAAGATATTATCCGATTTGTAAAGCAACGTATTGGAAAATCGGGAATTATTTACTGTTTAAGTAGAAAAAAGGTTGAAGAAATTTCGCAAGTTTTGCAAGTAAATGGTATTAAAGCGGTGCCATATCATGCAGGTTTAGATGCAAAAACCAGAGTAAAACATCAAGATATGTTTTTGATGGAAAATTGCGATGTGGTGGTGGCCACCATTGCTTTTGGAATGGGAATTGACAAGCCAGATGTTCGGTATGTAATTCATCATGACATCCCAAAAAGTTTAGAAAGCTATTATCAAGAAACAGGAAGAGCGGGACGTGATGATGGCGAAGGATATTGTTTGGCTTTTTATGCGTATAAAGATATAGAAAAGTTAGAAAAATTTATGGCAAGCAAGCCTGTGGCTGAACAGGAAATAGGACATGCGTTATTGCAAGAAGTGGTTGGCTATGCCGAAACTTCTATGAGTAGAAGAAAATATTTATTGCATTATTTTGGGGAGGAATTTGACGAAGTAAATGGCGAAGGTGCTGATATGGACGACAATACACGAAATCCTAAAAAGAAGCATGAGGCAAAAGAAGACGTAGTCATATTATTGAGTGTTATTAAAAACACGATGCAACAGTACAAACCGAAACAGGTTGTAAATACAATTATTGGGAAAGAAAATGCCTTGTTAAATTCTCATAAAACACATCTGCAATCTTATTTTGGCACAGGAAAAAATAAAACCGCTTTATATTGGATGGCATTGCTTCGTCAAGTATTGGTGGTTAATTTTATACGAAAAGAAATAGAGCAATATGGCGTTGTAAAACTCACTGAAATTGGTGAAGATTTTTTGGAAAATCCAACTTCGTTTATGATGACAGAAGATCATTCGTATGCTACTGAAGATGATAATTCAATAATCACAAATACAAAATCTTCTGGTGGATCAGCTGATGAAAGATTGGTCAAAATGCTAAAAGATTTGCGTAAAAAAGTTGCTACCAAACAGGGAGTTCCGCCTTTTGCTGTTTTTCAAGATCCATCTTTAGATGATATGGCTCTAAAATATCCAATTACCTTAGATGAACTTTCTAAAGTACATGGAGTAGGAGAGGGGAAAGCCCGTAAATTTGGAAAGGATTTTATAAAATTGATTGGCACTTATGTAGAAGAAAATGATGTGTTAAGACCCGATGATTTGATTGTAAAAAGTACAGGAGTCAATTCGAGCCTAAAACTTTTTATTATTCAAAATACTGACAAAAAATTACCTCTGGAAGATATAGCAAAATCTAAAGGATTGATTATGAGTGATTTAATAAAAGAAATGGAGGTCATTATTTTTTCTGGAACCAAATTAAATATCAATTATTCTTTAGATAATTTATTGGACGAAGAACAACAAGAAGAAATCCACGAGTATTTTATGGAAGCAGAAACGGATAAAATTCAAGATGCATTAGACGAGTTTGATGGTGATTATGACGAGGAAGAACTTCGCCTAATGCGTATTAAATTTATTAATGAGGTGGCTAATTAGGGTTTGCTGAAAAACCACAGGTTTAAGATTGTTGAAAACATAGTATTTTTCAAAAATAGGTTCGTTTGAGTCAATTTAAAAGAGGTATTTATTTTTACTAGAATCACTTTAAGGAATTTTACAAGAAACAATCACTTGTGGTTCGAAACAAAATTGACTGGACTCTTCTGTTAATCAAGAGAACTAAGATTTTACCCAAAAAACATCTGAAACACTTGACCAACACTGACGGACTCTAGGAAGTGCGTGTTTCGGCTGGAAATGGAATTTTTAGGATCTTCTGTTTCTTCGATAAAGGCAATTTGGTTGTGTTATTAAGTGGATTTCAAAAGAAAACTCAAAAAACACCAAAAAAGGAAATAAAGAAAGCGGAACGATTAAAAAAAGAATATTATGATAACAAATAAAAAACTGACTTCGTTCGATGATCATCTTGATGAACAATATGGTGAAATTGGAACAGAATCAAGAGAAAAATTTGAGGAGGAATTTGAGACTTTTAGAATAGGTTTCTTAATTAAAGAAGCTCGTAAAAAACAGCAATTGACTCAACAGCAACTTGCAGAAAAAGTTGGAACAACTAAAAATTATATCTCTCGAATTGAAAATAATGCGAGCGACATCCAACTTTCAACTTTAATGCGGATAATACGAGAAGGACTTGGAGGTAGTTTAAAGTTATCTTTGAATATTTAAGTTGCTGACGCTAACAAAACAATAGTATAAATAATTGCTAATTCTCGCTACTTTTGAAAATTTCTACGATTTTTTCAGTTTGGTATGTATTTGCAAAGTTCTGTAATAAACCTACAAACTATTTATATTCTCTAAACGTTTATCTCATTCAAAAAAACATGAAACATTTTGATGTTGCAATTATTGGCAGTGGACCTTCTGGGGCTTCTACTGCTTTTCATCTTGGTAAAAAAGGAATTTCTACGGTCATTATAGAAAAAGAAACGTTACCACGTTATAAAACGTGTGGTGGTGGATTTGTAAACAGAGGTAAAAAAAATATGCCTTTTGATATTTCTAAGGTTATTGAACGGGAGTTTTTTACTGTAGATAGTTACTTCAATAATGGTAAAGTTCATTATCAATCTTCTAAAGAAACACCTATTATTACGATGATGATGCGTGATGCATTTGATCATTTAATCGTAGAAAAAGCAACAAAATTTGGAGTAACACTTTTAGAAAATCACACTTTAAAAAGTATCGATTTTGCTAATGAAGTTTCTATTTTAAAAACTTCTCAAGGAGATATTTCTGCAAAATTTATTATTTCTGCAGATGGAGTTTTAAGCCCCACTGCAAAAATGGCTGGGTGGAACAAAGAGACAAGAAAGTTAATTCCTGCGCTAGAATATGAAGTGGAAGTTTCTTCGGAAGATTTTGAGCGTTTGTCAACAAAAGTTCGTTTTGATATTGATGCAGTTCCTTATGGTTACGCATGGTGTTTTCCCAAGAAAAACCATTTGTCATTGGGTGTTTTAACTACAAAAAAAAGTAGAATAAATTTAAAAGAATATTATAAAAAGTATTTAAAAACGCTTGAAATAGAAGAAGTTATCAGTGAAGATGCTCATGGATTTCAAATTCCTATTGCACCAAGAACTGATGGATTTGTAAAAGATAATGTGTTTTTAATTGGCGATGCCGCAGGCTTTGCAGAACCTATTACCGCAGAAGGAATTTCGAACGCCATTTTAAGTGGTAGATATGTTGCAGAAGCTTTGATAGAAAGTAGTTTAGATAGAGATTTAGCAGAAAAACGCTATGTAGAAAAATTAAATATAAAATTGTTGCCTGAATTAAAATCAGCAGTTTCATTATCAAAATTCTTTTACAACAACAATTCAGTTAGAAATTTTCTTCTAAAGAAATATGGGCAAAGAATTAATGATTTAATGGTAGCTATTTTACATGGAGATAGACCGTTTCCTACAAATGTTTCAGAGCGGTTAAAAACAAAAATTAAAGAAGCTATTTTTTAAAAAACGAAAATAAAATGGATATTAAAATTATTAAATCGAAAAAACAATATCAAATTTATTTAGAAAGAATGAGATATTTGATGCTAAAAAAGGCACACCTGAATTTGATGAATTAGACCTAGTTAGCATTAGTATTGGAAAAATATGAAACAGAAAAATTTCCAATTAAAGAAACTCTTTAAATTACTTTTCAAAACCAATATTGGTTTGTTCCAACTTTTTGCGACCTCCTCCTGTTTTTCTAATCCGATGGCTAGCTACACTTTGTTCTAAATCTGATTGATTATTTAATTCTTTAATCCCTCTATTTATACGAACTCGACTAACTTTTGCAAGACGAGAAACTCGTTGTTTTCCTCCTCGACCTAAGCTTTCTGCTTCACTACCTAGATATAAACGAGCAGCATGCTCGTCTAGATTTGGTAAAAGTTTTTCGTATTTATTTTGTAATGCTATGTCTGTTAACATCTAAATTTGATTTAAAATAAAAATGTACCACTTATCTTTTAACAAGTATTAAGTATAAACCAAACTAATTATTATCATAAGAATGTTTATACCCTTGTTCTGAAACAATTTTTAACATATCTTTTTCTAAAGATTCTCTAGCATATTCTACATATCTACCTATTTCTTTTCCGTCTTTGTAGAAGATAAATGTGGGTACTTTAATAATCTGTAAACCTTTTTGTAAATCATCTGGAGTTCTTTTTCTTCTGTTTACAGTAATTAACTCTAGGTTTTTAGTATTAAAATCTGTTGCTTCTAAAATTTTATAAAATCTTGGCGTTTCTCTTTTGCTATCACCACACCAAGTTCCCATAAAACCTTTTATTGTTACTCCTTTTAATTCCTTTTTTAAATCAGAAATGGTTGCTGCATCAGGAGTGTATGTAGCAAATTTTTGATCGAACCACCCTTTATAAGGTGCTTGATTAAAAGATTCTTTATTAGCAATACCCACTAAATCTCCCTTGGTATTTTTTTTAGCAGTTACTGTTTGTTGCGCATTACAAGAAGTTAAAATTGCAATAATTGTGATTAAAAATAATTTTTTCATTTTTCTTTTTTTTGATATTAAACAAGTGATTTTTGTGTCATTTCTTTTGGTTGCTCAACATTCATAAGATCTAATATTGTTGGCGCAATATCGCCCAAGATACCATTTTTTATTGATTTTAAATGCGTATCAATTAAAATGATAGGAACAGGATTGGTGGTATGTGCCGTATGTGGCGTTCCGTCTGGATTTATCATTGTTTCGCAATTCCCGTGGTCTGCAATTAAAATGGTGGTATAGTTGTTTTCCAAAGCAGTTTCAATTACATTTTTTGCGCAAATATCTACCGTTTCACACGCTTTTATAGCGGCTTCAAAAACTCCTGTATGACCCACCATATCGCCATTTGCAAAATTTAAACAGATAAAATCTACCTCACCTTTTTTGATTTCGGGAATAATGGCATCTTGAATTTCATAGGCACTCATTGCTGGTTTTAAATCGTAGGTAGCAACTTTTGGTGAGGGGCATAATAATCTTTTTTCTCCTTGAAATTCTTGCTCTCTTCCTCCAGAAAAGAAAAATGTTACGTGCGGATATTTTTCGGTTTCTGCAATTCTAATTTGTTTTTTACCCGCTTTTTCTAATACTTCACCAAGCGTATTTTTTATATTATCGTTATTATAAATGACATTAATATTCTTAAAAGTCTTATCATAATTTGTTAGCGTAACAAAATATAAATCTAACTTTTTCATAGTATATTCTGGAAAATCTTGTTGACTTAATACGTTTGTCAATTGCCTACCTCTGTCGGTTCTAAAGTTGAAGAAAATAACAACATCGTCTTCTTTTATGATTGCTTTAGGTTGCTTATTTTGATCAATCATAATAATGGGTTTCATAAATTCATCAGTAACACCTTTATTGTAATTTTTTGTAATACTTTCTTCAGCATTTGTAGAAAAAATGCCTTTCCCGTGTATCAAAGCATCGTACATACGTTGAATTCTTTCCCAACGATTGTCTCTATCCATGGCGTAATAACGTCCCGTAATTGTTGCCAATTTCCCAGTCGTTTTTTCCATATAATTTTGAATATCATTGATAAAAAACTTTCCCGATTTTGGGTCGCAATCTCTACCGTCTGTAAATGCGTGTAAGAAAACGTTTTCTAATTGATGGTCTTTTGCAGTATTTAACAAGCCTTTTAAATGATCTATGTGTGAGTGAATTCCGCCATTAGAAACCAACCCTAACAAATGAATATTTTTGTGATTTTCTTTGGCATATTTAAAGGCTTTTAATAATTCTTTTTCTCTAGATAAGGTGTTTTCTTCTACTGCTTTATTAATTCTTGCTAGATTTTGATATACAATTCTACCTGCGCCTAAATTTATATGCCCTACTTCGGAATTGCCCATTTGACCTTCTGGCAAACCAACATATTCCCCATCTGTTCTTAATTCGGCATGAGGAAATTTGTCATACAAAGAATTAATATAAGGCGTTTTTGCATTGTAAATTGCAGATACTTTTGGGTTTTGTGTAATGCCCCAACCGTCCAAAATCATTAAAATAACTTTCTTACCCATTGTTCTATTTTGAGCTGTAAAAATAGGAAACATTTTTGGCTTGTGTTTAGATTTTTACGAAACCGATAGCGTAGATTGAAAGTTAAAAACGCATACTATTTTCAGTAGTTCACTTCAAAACTGCTATGTTATCAAAATCTTAAACTTGTGGTTTTTCAGCAAACCCTAATTAAGGTACTTTTATTGATTAAATAAATGTTTTCACAAATTATTATATTCTTCTATTTCCCCATTAGCATTCGTAAATAATAAGACAACATAGATTTTTTTATGAGACTGTATAAACTCTTTTGTCCTCTCTAATCCCATAGCCATAAAAGCTGTAGCATAGGCATCTACGTCTGCACAATCACTATCAGAAATTACAGAAACACTCAATAGGTTACTTTCTTTGGCAAAACCAGTTTTAGGATTTACAGTATGAACATACTTTTTGCCATCTTCGGTAATTCTAAATTTCCTATAATTGCCAGAAGTAGCCATTGATGTATTAAATAAATTAATAGTTCTAGAAACTGTTCTTGA
>JBMYWO010000063.1:0-10405 GCA_049607505.1 Polaribacter sp. | reverse complement strand
ATAGAGGAATTATGAAAGGATATTTTAATGTAAGTTGAAATTTGGGGTTTCAGGTTTCTAGTTTCAGGTTTCAAGTTCTAAAACCGAAAACAAGGAATTATGAACCAAAAAAACGGTCAACCTTATTTAGGGATGGACAAGTTGGACACACATATTACTTTGAAACCTGAAACCTGAAACCAACTCAAAACAAAAAACATATGGCAACAACATCAGATATTAGAAACGGATTATGCATTAGATACAATAATGATATATACAAGATTATAGAATTTTTACATGTAAAACCTGGTAAAGGGCCCGCTTTTGTAAGAACAAAATTAAAAAGTGTTACCAACGGAAAAGTAGTAGATAATACATTTCCCGCAGGTAGAAAAATAGACGATGTTCGTGTAGAAACACATAAATTTCAATATTTATACAAGGAAGGTGAAACCTATCATTTTATGAATCAACAAGATTATACTCAAATTCAATTACAAAAGAGTGTTTTAGATTCCCCAGAATTAATGAAAGAAGGCGAGATTGTTACCGTAATCATCAATTCTGAAGATGAAATGCCTTTATCCGTAGAAATGCCAAATAGTGTTATTTTAGAAGTTACACATACAGAACCAGGCATTAAAGGAAATACAGCTACCAATGCTACAAAACCAGCAACCGTAGAAACTGGTGCAAAAGTGAATGTCCCTCTATTTATAAATGAAGGCGATAAAATAAAAATTGAAACAGCCAAAGGTACGTATCAAGAGCGTATTAAAGAATAAGTTTTCAGTTTACAGTCGCAGTATTCAGTTTACAGTCGCAGTGGCAGTTTTCGGTTTGTGATAAGAATTTGAATAGTACATAAAAAAGAAAAATGGGAAGTTTAACCATATCAAATAAAATCTTGGATAAGTATTTTGGCTATTTAAAAAACTTGGATGTTAATACCAAAAAGAGTTTAATAATTAAACTTACAAAATCCATCGAAACTACATCTAAAAAAACATTTGATATAAAATCAATTTTTGGTAGGTGGGAAGATGATAGAACTTCGGACGAAATAATTAGTGAAATTAAATCTTCGAGAGTTGAAAAACGAAATATTGCGAATTGGGTACATCAATAATATACAACTGAATACTTCGACAGCGACTGAAAACTGAACACTGCGACTGAATACTGAAAACCAACAATGAAGTTTCAAAAACCACAAACCTTACAAGAAATAGCTTCTTTATTAAAGGTAGATTTTATTGGCGATAAAAACTTTGAAATTATAGGTATCAACGAAATTCATGTGGTAGAAAAAGGCGATATTGTTTTTGTAGATCATCCAAAATATTATGATAAAGCGTTAAATTCTGCTGCAACCACTATTTTAATCAACAAAAAAGTAGAGTGTCCTAAAGGAAAATCACTATTAATTTCTGATGATCCTTTTCGTGATTTTAATAAAATTACCCAACATTTTAATCCTTTTATTGCATCAACAAAAAACATTTCAGAAACTGCAATTATAGGAGAAGGAACTATTATTCAACCCAATGTTTTTATCGGTAATCATGTTACTATTGGCAAGAATTGTGTTATTCATCCAAATGTTACTATATATGACCATACTATTATAGGGAATAATGTAACCATTCATGCAAACACTGTTTTAGGATCAGATGCTTTCTATTATAAAAACAGACCAACAGGTTTTGATAAATTAATTTCTGGAGGAAAAGTTGTACTAAAAGACCATGTAGATTTAGGCGCATCTTGTACAGTAGATAGAGGTGTTACTGGTAATACAACCATTGGTGAAGGAACAAAAATTGATAATCAAGTGCATGTTGGACATGACACCGTAATTGGAAAAAAATGTTTAATTGCTTCCCAAACAGGAATTGCAGGTTGTGTAATTATAGAAGATGAAGTAACTATATGGGGTCAAGTAGGTACTAATAGTGGAATTACAATAGGTAAAGGAGCCGTAATTTTAGGTCAAACAGGCGTTACAAAATCAGTTGCTGGAGGAAAAACTTATTTTGGGACACCAATTGCTGAATCAAGAGAAAAATTAAAAGAAATGGCAGCAATAAAACGTTTTTTAAAAGACAGAAAGAATAGCTAAAATTCTTTTTAAAAGAGAACTGTTTACATTATTTTTGCAATAGTAAATTAAGTACATAACAAAAAATAATTTATAATACTGATAGACAAATAATTTGAACTATAAAGTGTTTTAGACCTTTCAGGTTTTTAAAACCTGAAAGGTCTTTTAGATATTATTGCCATATACTTAAAACATTAAAATAAAAATTATATCCCATTTTATTTTCCCTTTGGGAAATGTCCGAAGGACAATAGGATTAATAAAAACAAACAGATGAGTGTTCTAGTAAATAAAAATTCAAAAATTATTGTTCAAGGTTTTACAGGAAGCGAAGGAACTTTCCATGCAGGTCAAATGATTGACTATGGAACCAATGTTGTGGGTGGTGTAACCCCAGGAAAAGGTGGACAGGAACATTTAGGAAAACCTGTTTTTAATACGGTTAATGAAGCTGTAGAAAAAGTAGGTGCAAATACATCAATTATTTTTGTACCACCAGCATTTGCCGCAGATGCAATTATGGAATCTGCTGATGCAGGAATCAAAGTAATTATTTGTATTACTGAAGGAATTCCTACCGCAGATATGGTAAAAGTAAAGGCGTATATAGCTGATAAAGATTGTACGTTAGTGGGACCAAATTGCCCAGGAGTCATCACTCCAGATGAAGCCAAAGTAGGTATTATGCCAGGGTTTATTTTCAAAAAAGGAAAAGTAGGTATTGTTTCTAAATCAGGAACTTTAACGTATGAAGCAGCAGATCAAGTTGTAAAACAAGGATTTGGAATTACAACAGCTATTGGTATTGGCGGAGATCCTATTATCGGAACAACTACAAAACAAGCTATAGAATTACTGATGAATGATGATGATACCGAATCTATTGTGATGATTGGTGAAATTGGCGGAAACCTTGAAGCCGAAGCTGCACAATGGATAAAAGCCGATGGAAATAGAAAACCCGTTGTAGGTTTTATAGCAGGACAAACTGCACCAGCAGGAAGAACTATGGGGCATGCAGGTGCCATTGTTGGTGGCGCAGATGATACAGCGCAAGCAAAAATGAAAATTCTTGCTGAAAACGGTGTACACGTAGTAAGTTCGCCAGCTAAAATTGGCGAAATGGTTGCGAGTGTTTTAAAATAATCATTTTCTTAAAAGCAGTTAATAACTCATAGTTTTGTTGATTGTTAATTTCGCTAAAGTTCGTACTCTATGTTTTAGCATTAACAATTTAAAACAGCTATAAATTTTATAGATAATTATGGATATGAAAAAAAAGGATGCCTAAATATATGATATTGTTAATTCTTTTAAAATAACCAAAATTTTATTTGCATATTAAATTTCTGTGAACATATATTTGCACTCACAAAGTTCAATAACTTATTGATAATGTTATCAAGAAAGGTGGAGGGATTAGACCCAACGAAGCCTTAGCAACCTCCCGATTATTCGGAAAAGGTGCTAAATTCTACCCTAGTGCTGAACTTCCTGAACTACTAAATTTAGGGTCAATGTTTCAGTAACTAATCAGAAATGAAGGATAGATAACAAAAAAGAATTTTCCAATTCAGGAATATTCTATTTTTCTTTTTAACATTTTTCTTTTAGTACATCAAAAAAATTGGTGCATTTGACTTTTGATTTATTTATTAACTCAAAAAAACTAGAAAAATGAGTACGCAAAAAATCGCAACCAATGCGTTGCACGCAGGACACGATGTTACTGCAAATGGAGGAACAAGAGCCGTTCCTATTTATCAAACAACATCGTATGTTTTTAATGATGCAGATCATGCTGCAAATCTTTTTTCATTAAAAGAATTAGGGTTTATTTACACACGTTTAAACAATCCTACAAATCAAATTTTGCAAGAGCGTTTAGCAGCAATTGAAGGCGGTATTGGAGCCGTAGTTTTTGCCTCTGGAACTGCTGCAATTTCTACAGGATTATTAACACTTCTAAAAGCAGGCGACCATATTGTAGCATCCAGTAGTCTGTACGGAGGAACGTACAATTTATTAAGCGTTACCTTACCAAGATTGGGGATTACAACCACATTTGTAGATGCTTCAAATCCTGATAATTTTAGAGATGCTGTAGAAGAAAACACAAGAGCTTTTTTTGTAGAATCGTTAGGAAATCCAAAATTAGATGTATTAGATTTAAAAGCAATTTCTAAACATTCAAAAACGGCAAGAGTTCCTTTTATTGTTGATAATACAGTGGCAACTCCAGCCTTATTAAACCCAATTAAACACGGAGCAGATATCGTCATTCATTCATTAACAAAATATATTGGCGGACAAGGAAATTCTTTGGGAGGTGCCATTATTGATGCTGGAACTTTTGATTGGTCTAGTGGAAAATTTCCAGAATTTACAGAACCTTCAGCAGGATACCATGGTTTAAAATATTATGAAACATTAGGAGCGTCATCGTATGTTTTTAAATTAATTTTAGAAGGATTACGTGATTTTGGTGGTGCATTAAGCCCAACAAACGCATTCAATATTATTCAAGGTTTAGAAACTTTATCAGTACGAATAAAACAACATTCAGAAAATGCACTAGCATTGGCTACATGGCTAGAAGCACAAGAGGAAGTTGTTTGGGTAAATTATCCTGGTTTAGAAAGCAGTGCATACAAATCTTTAGCAGATACCTATTTGCCAAATGGACAAAGTGGCATTGTAACTTTTGGCGCAAAAGGAGGTTTTGAAGCTGCAAAAACCATTGCAAATGAAACAAAAGTATTCTCTTTATTGGCAAATATTGGCGATACAAAATCCTTAATTATTCACCCTGCAAGTACCACACATCAACAATTAGATGAAGCACAACAAGAAAGTGCAGGGGTTACTCAAGATTTAATTAGACTCTCTGTAGGTATTGAAGATATAGAAGATTTAAAAGCGGATTTGAAAGCTGCTTTTTCGAAAATATAGAAATCAGAAAACAAGGGAGCATGCTCCCTTGTAAAATAAATGAAACACCCATTACAACATATCAAAATAAAAAACTTTACAACACAAAAAGGTGTACTAATTTCTGATGTAAATTTAAGTTATCAATTGTTTGGAAAAAAATTAGGTACAGCACCAATTGTTTTAGTTAATCACGCATTAACTGGAAACTCAAATGTATGTGGAGAAAATGGTTGGTGGAAAGATGTAATTGGGTTTGAAAAAGGCATAGACACAAATAAATTTACAATTTTAGCATTTAACATTCCTGGAAATGTGTATGACGGTTTTGTGATTGATGATTACAAAAATTTTATTGCTAAAGATATTGCAAACATATTTTTAATTGGATTGAAAAAATTAAAAATAGAACACCTTTTTGCAATTATTGGTGGCTCTTTAGGAGGAGGAATTGGGTGGGAAATGGCCTTTTTATCACCAGAGATTACACAACATTTAATTCCAATTGCTTCAGATTGGAAATCTACAGATTGGATTATTGGCAATTGTAGAATTCAAGAACAATTTTTACACAATTCTTCAAAACCTATTCACGATGCAAGAATGCATGCAATGTTGCTTTATAGAACACCACAATCTCTTAATCAACGTTTTGATGGATCAATAAATGAAAAATTAGATGTTTTTAATGTAGAAAGTTGGTTATTGCATCACGGTAAAAAATTGCAAAAACGTTTTCAATTATCGGCTTATAAATTGATGAATCAATTATTAAAAACAGTTGATACTACAAATGAAATTACTTCTTTAAATAAAATAAAAAGTGATATTTATATCATTAGTGTCGATTCTGATTTATTTTTTACTTTGGATGAAAATCAGCATACTTTTAATGAATTATCAAAAATAAAAAAGAATGTTTTTTATGAAGAAATACAATCCATTCATGGTCATGATGCGTTTTTGATAGAATATGAACAATTAGAGAAAATAATTCAGCCAATTTTCAACATAGAGAATTGATTTTTTTTGAAGGAATATTTTTATGTTTTTTAAATATTTGATTATATTAGTCATGACAACAAAGCGTTATCAAATAGGAAAAATCCTTTTTTCATTTTGACGCAAGCATCGGGGAATTAAGCCAAAAATTCATTAAAAAACAACATTTATGAAAAAACTATTTTTACTAATACTATTTACTATAAGTGGAATATTTTCTGCCAATGCTCAAGAAGAAGAAACTTTTGATTTGACCATAAAAGTTTTAGGGATGAGTACAGATACTGGAAAAGTTTTTATTGGTATTTATGATAAAAAAGAACATTTTTTAAAAAAAGGAAAAGGGACGAATGCTGTTGTCAAAAACAAAAAAGCAGTTGCTTATTTTAAAAATCTAAAAAAAGGCGACTATGCAGTTTCTTTATTTCATGATGAAAATAATAACAAAATAATGGATACAAAAATCTTTGGAATTCCTAAAGAACCTTACGGATTTTCTAACGATGCTTCCGGTTTTATGGGACCTCCAAAATTTAAGGATGCAAAGTTTAGCCTAGAAGCAGACAAAACCATTACTATACATGTAGATTAAAATGAGAATTTACATCTTATAAAAATCTAAAACGTATTCGCACAAAAAAACCTGATAGAAGACAAACTATCAGGTTTTACTAATTCAAATAATTTGCCATTATAGACAGGCAGCGTATTCTACTAAATCAATAATTTTAGTAGAATACCCCATTTCATTATCGTACCAAGAAACTACTTTTACAAAGTTATCTGTTAGTGCAATACCTGCATTGGCATCAAAAATTGAAGTATGTGTATCTCCAACAAAATCTTGAGAAACTAATAATTCTTCAGTATAGCCCAAAACTCCTGCCATTTCATTCTCTGAAGCACGTTTCATTGCTTTTTTAATGCCTTCATAAGAAGTTTCTTTTTCTAATTTTACGGTCAAATCTACCACAGAAACATCCATAGTAGGTACACGAAACGCCATTCCTGTTAATTTACCATTCAATTCAGGAATTACTTTTCCTACTGCTTTTGCAGCTCCTGTAGAAGAAGGTATAATATTGTGTATTGCTGCTCTACCACCACGCCAATCTTTCATTGAAGGCCCATCTACCGTTTTTTGAGTTGCAGTTGCTGCATGCACTGTAGTCATTAAACCTTCCACAATTCCAAAATTATCGTTTAATACTTTAGAAATGGGTGCTAAACAGTTTGTTGTACAAGATGCGTTCGAAAAAATCTTTTCATCGGCTTTTAATTTTGTATTATTCACACCCATTACAAACATAGGTATGTGGTCTTTAGAAGGTGCAGACAACACCACTTTTTTAGCTCCTGCTTTCAGATGTTTTCCCGCAGTTTCTTCTGTTAAGAAAAAACCTGTTGATTCAATTACATAATCTACATCTACTTCATTCCATTTCAGGTTTTCTGGATCTCTTTCTGCTGTAATTCTAATTTTATTTCCGTTTACAACTAACATTCCGTCTTCAACCAATACAGTTCCGTCAAAGGCTCCGTGAACAGAGTCGTATTTTAGCATATATGCTAAATAATTGATATCTAATAAATCGTTAATGGCAACCACTTGTAGGTTGTCTCTTTTTACAGCAGATCGAAACGCCAATCTACCTATTCTACCAAAACCGTTAATTCCAATTTTAACCATTTTCTTTTTTATTTATTTTAAGTCGTCATTATATCAGAAACTCTTAACAATTCCATATTGATGGTTTCTCCTCCTTTGATTGCTTCTTCTATACTTGTGGTAATCACTTTATTATTTTTAAGACCTACCATTAAATTGGTTTGACCGTCTAATAAAAGTTCTACTGATTTTACACCTAGTCTGCTTGCCAAAACTCTATCAAAACAAGAGGGTGAACCGCCTCTTTGCATATGTCCTAAAATGGAAACTCTTACTTCATATTCGGGCAAATTTTCTTCTACATATTCTGCCAATTCATACACATTTTTTCCTGATTTATCGCCTTCTGCCACTACTACAATACTAGATGATTTTCCTGCTCTTCTACTTTTTTTGAGAGATTCTAGCATTCTGTTTAACCCTAAGTTTTCTTCGGGAATTAAAATTTCTTCTGCTCCTGCACCCACTCCTGCGTTTAACGCTATAAATCCTGCATCTCTTCCCATCACTTCCACAAAAAAAAGTCTGTTATGTGATGATGCCGTATCTCTAATTTTATCAATGGCTTCTACTGCGGTGTTTAAAGCAGTATCGTATCCTAACGTGTGCGATGTTCCAAAAATGTCATTGTCTATGGTTCCTGGAATACCGATTACTGGAAAATTATATTCTTCATTAAAAACGACTGCTCCCGTAAAAGATCCATCACCTCCAATAACAACCATGGCATCTATTTCTTTTTCTTTCAGATGATGGTAAGCCTGCTTTCTTCCTGCTTTGGTTCTGAATTCTGTTGATCGTGCAGATTTTAAGATGGTGCCTCCTTTATTAATAATGTTGTTAACACTTCTAGCTGTCAGGTCTATAAAATCTCCATCAATTAAGCCTTCATATCCACGATAGATTCCAACGCAACTTGTTCTATAATATGCACAAGTTCTAACCACAGATCGAATTGCTGCGTTCATTCCTGGAGCATCTCCTCCAGATGTCATTACCGCTATTTTTTTTACTTTCCCCATAAATTTGGTGTAAAATTAGGTATTATATATCATTCAAAATAAAAAATCTACGAAATCGTTTTAGGCTTTATTCCTTGATGATTTTGGTTTTATTAGGAATTATTTTTTTCTAAAACAATGTTGGTAATTTTACAAATAGAAATCAAATGACCTTCTTCGTCAACAATTTTGATTTCCCACAAATGGGTAGTCCTTCCTCTATGAATAGCTTTGGCAGTAGCAAATACAGTTCCTTGTTTTTTACTTTTTAGATGATTGATGCTTAATTCAATTCCTTTAATAATATACTTTTTGGTATCTATAAAAAGTGCAGAGGCAGAACTACCAACCGTTTCTGCTAAAGCCGCTGTTGCGCCTCCGTGTAAAATTCCATAAGGTTGATATACCCTAGAATTGACGGGCATTTTTGCAGTAACAAAATCATCACCCACTTCGGTAAACTCAATATGCAGAGTTTCCATTAGGGTGTTTTTATTCAAACTATTTAATGTCGTAAGTATCTTATTTTTATCCATTTGTAAAAAATTTAACAAGGGATCATGCTTTATGCAAGGGAGCATGCTCCCTTGTTAAACAAAAACCTTAATTCTTTTGTAACGGGCTAATAATCTTTACATCAGAAAAAGAAATTGCACCTCTAACCACGCCGTCAATGGTATTTTTTAGTGCCTCTATCAATTGCATTTTTAATTGCGATTTATGATAAATTAAACTTACTTCTCTTGCTGGTGGCGGGTTTGTAAATTCTCGTAAATGTTTCTTATCAGCATCATTCAAATCTAAGGTATGTAAGTACGGAAGAAGTGTCATTCCTAAACCTTCTTTAGATAATTTTATGAGTGTATCAAAACTTCCACTTTCTAATTGAAATCCTTTTTTATTATCCACTTTATGAGTTCTACAAAGGTTAATAACGCTGTCTTTAAAACAATGCCCATCTTCTAATAATAAAATATCATCCATTTCTAAATCGTCAGAACTAATTTCATTTTGATGAAACAATCGATGATTTTGAGGCACTAAACCTACAAAAGGTTCATAGTACAAAGGACGTTCTTTAATGGCTTGATTTTCTAGCGGAGTAGCCGCAATTGCACTATCTATATGACCTTCAGAGAGTTTTCTAACAATTTCTTCGGTGGTTAATTCTTCAATAATTAATTTTACTTTAGGGTATTTTTTTGTAAAATTATTTAAAAACATAGGTAATAGAGTGGGCATAATTGTAGGAATAATGCCGAGTTTAAATTCGCCACCAATATATCCTTTTTGCTGATGTACAATATCTGTAATTCTATTGCTTTCATCAACAATCACTTTTGCTTGTTCTACAATTCGTTTTCCAACTTCTGTAAGTTGTATGGGTTTTTTTGATCGATTGAATATCTTGACATCCAATTCATCTTCTAGTTTTTGAATTTGCATACTCAACGTAGGTTGTGTTACAAAACTATGTGTTGCCGCAACCGTAAAATTCTGATATTCTGCTACTGATAAAACATATTTTAGTTGTGTAATTGTCATTGATAAGAAATTTTGATAAAAATATTAAAAATTATCAGCAAAACTTATAAAGAAAGATAGAAAAAAGTAATGGTGGTATCAATAATTATATCAATTGTAATGATTTTAACTCAGTATCATATACCATAAAAGTATTTAGGCTTTAGTCAAATCCTCCCTCTCATAACACAC
>JBMYWO010000062.1:0-10454 GCA_049607505.1 Polaribacter sp. | reverse complement strand
ATAAAGCAATCATAGAAAGTCTCAAATTAATTTTTGAGACTTTTGCTTTTTTTATCCCACTGCATTTCATTATGTTTGGGGTCACATTAAAAAGTTGGGGAGTAAATCAAAATTAAAACTTATGATGATGGTTTAAGGCTTGTTGAACTGGAAATAACTTTTAGGACGAAGTCCGTTAAAAAAGTTATTCCATTTCAACAATGCCACGTAACCCTTTTTTAGAGGGTTTATGGATTGTTAAATTCTTAAAAAATAAACTATAAAATCAATCTTCTATTAGCGAACAATCAAAAAAAAGTCGCATTTCCCGTATTAAATTTTTATAGGTAAAGCCGTAGACTAAATAAAACGAACTTCTGAACTCATCAGTGTCGCAAGTACATGATAACGGTCTTTTACTTTTGAATAGATTTTTATAGTATTATTTTTATTGTACAACTGCACTAACATATTGTTTTTTGTTTTTTAAAACATATCTGATTCGGTTCACTAATTTTTTTGATATTTTTATAATCGCTCTTGTTGGTTTCATTCTTTTAATAAGTTCTTGATAAGACAGCATTAAAGCTGGATCGTTTCTTATGGCTATCCAAGAACTTTCTATGATGGTACTTCTCAAAACTTTATTTTGTCTTTGAGTGATTCCTCCAACTGACTCCTTTTCTCCAGATGAGTTGGTTTTTGGAATTAAGCCAATAAAAGAACATAATTTATCTAGCGTTTTAAATCTTGATATATCCTCTATTTCTGTCAAAATAGTCATCGCTGTAATTAGACCTATTCCTGGAACGCTTAATAGCAAATCAATGTTCTCTTTATAAGGCTTTGTTTGAGATAATTCTTTTATACTTTTTAATGTTTGATATTGCTTTGATCTTAAAAAAGTTACAATTTGAATGATAGAATTTAAGGTTGTTTTTGCGCTTTGGGTAGGTAAAGTTACTTCTTCTAACCAAACTGTAAAACGTTTTGACCAATAGGATTTAGTACTAAATTTAAGCGGAATAGTAATTCCATGATAATATAATAATGATTTTACCCTGTTTTTATTCCTTGTCATTTCTTTAGAAAGAACTTTACGAAATCTTTGTAATGAGCGATCTCCTTCATTTTCAATACTGGGTACATAAATCCCTTGTAAAGATGAACTGTTAAGATGCTCAGCTATTTTACGGCTGTCTCTTGCATCTTCTTTTTGTTTGCGATCCTTATCTGTTGTAGGGATGTCTGCTGGGTTTACCACGATGTTTTTATTCCTAATTTTGTTAATTTCCTATGGGCTTTAAAACCACTGAAACTTGCTTCATAAGCCCAATAATAATTCGCTCCTGGAAAATGCTTCTCTAAATAGTTTGACAGAATACTTGCCTCTGGATTTTGTGAAAATGTTTTGAAAAATGTATCTCCTACACGAATCGTTGTTTTCCAATTTTTTAAATGGGTATCAAGCCCAATATAAATGTTTTGACCTGAATAATCTAATTGTTTATCTTTGTTCATCCTATAATCTGTTAAATGTCAAGCAACAAAAATAGAGGGTTGCTTGCGTACTACAGATTACAAACATAGGGGCTAAAGGGGTTTATATAAAAAATGTCGTGATTAATGTCGTGATTAACAAATTTGAAAAGTGTTGAAAAAATTAAATTTAAGATAATAAATAAACCGTAAAATAGTGGCAGATATATGGTTGTTATACACAAGCTAAAAAGACATTGAAAATAAAATTAGAACCATATAAAACGATTGAAGGTCATAATTTCGATTCAATTATATTAATGATTACTCCTGATATATTTGACAATGTTGTATTTCAAAATAATAAAACTATTTTAAACTTCAATAATTGTAGATTTAATGAAATTAAAATCATTAATGAATCTGAAATTAATTTTGAAGATATTTCCTTTAATTTTTCATTTTGTTTCATTAGAGATATTAAAGTTGAATCATTAACAACTGAACAGATTAGTTTACATTTTCACGGCTGTATACTTAATGGAAATATAAAAAACAATCTAGTAAAAAGCATTACAGTAAACAATTGCGTTACTTCTTCTCTCTTTTTACAATATCAAAAGCGTATTAACATATCTTACACAGAAGAAAATATATTTCTATATAAATGGATAACCTTATTGAAAGGCACAAATATAAAATCAATAGATGAATTAATACGCCTTAAACAATCTGTTTATATAAATCATTCAAAACAAGTTAATGTTAACTTTAGCCATAATTCAAAGGAACAATTTGGAGTTTACCGAGCTCAATATGAACAACTAAATGATTATAAAATTCGATATCATTTATCAAGAGAACAAAAAAAGAAGCTTCATATTAGCTTAAACATAGATTTTTCTCAAGAAAAAGATGAGCAAGTCAAAATTACAAATTGTATTTTAGAATCTTTATCATTAAAAGGGATTGCGGACGGAAAAATTTTAATTGAAAATACGGAAATTAATAATCTATATATTCATAATTTCAGTTCTCAATCTGAAACATTATTTTATAACATAGGCTCATACTCAACAGAATCTAAATTTGAAATTCATAGATCAAATATGGATAATAGCTGGTTCGATAATATTGATTTCAATGGCTATAAGATGTTATCGTTTTTTAGGTCAAGGTTTGCTAAAGCAACTTTTACCAGTTGTAACTTCCCTAAAGACAGTTTAAGTTTTGAGAAGTTTAAGACATTAGAAAACATTCATTATTCAGATAAAAAACCACAGAACTATTACAAAGACCAATATGAAACTTTTCTCCAATTAAGAAAATCGTTAGAGAGAACTGGAAATTATTTTGAAGCTCAAAAACTTAGTGCAATTTCAAAAGATTCATTAAGAAAAGTTTCAAGCTTACCTAAATCAGATAAATTTATACTTTGCTTAAATAGTATTTCAAATAACCATGGACTATCTATTAAAAGACCTATAATTGGACTTTTAACATTCTCAATATTTTTTTACATTTCTTATCTATTCAGTATTGATAGAATTTTTAAGTCTACAGAGTTTGACTGGTCTTTAGTTGGACATTATTTCTCGTTCTTGGATTTAACTCACAGGAAGGATTTCTTAATATCTAAATCAGAGTATTCGTTTTGGACATTGCTTCTTGATTTCTCAAATAAAATAATTGTAGGTTTTTTTATATTTCAGTTTATTTCGGCATTTAGGAAATATGTAAAGAAGTAAAACCAGCAGCGGGCAACAAAGATGTATAAAAAAACACAGAAAATTTGTGCTAATTAACTAAATCATTAATAACCCTTATCGAATAAAAAGAGTTATTTGTCGAACAAGTGATATTGAATACAATTATTTTTTTTACTTTAATGTAAATTTTGTCTAATGAAAACAATAAAATTCCATAAAATAAAATTTTGGTTATATTTTATAATTCCTTTTATACTTGTATTAAGTATTAAAATAGGATGGGAATTGTATCATCAAAAGGAAAATAATTACCAACCCATTTTAACTATAAATCATTCGAAAATAACCGCTAAACTTCCAGATAAAATTGATTATATCTTCCATGTTAAACCCATTCTTTCAGACAGATGCTACCTCTGTCATGGTCCAGACGAAGGTACACGTGAAGCAGGACTTCGATTGGATATAAAAGAAAATGCTTTTGCAACTCTTGGCAAAAGTACAGATAGGTACGCAATAGTTCCTAATAATACTGAAAAAAGTCAGTTGGTATATCGAATTAACAATCCAAATGAAGAAAAAATAATGCCTCCAGTGCATTCAAATTTAAGCCTATCGGATTATGAAAAACAAGTCTTAACAAAATGGATTGAACAAGGAGCAGAGTGGAAAGATCATTGGGCATTTGTAACCCCTCAAAAACCTGAAGTATCTGTTTCTTCACATAAAAATGGAAATGAAATAGACCATTTTATTATAAATACGCTACTTCAAAAAGGATTAAAACCTTCACCAAGAGCTAAAAAAGAAAAACTAATAAGAAGAGTGTATTTCGATTTAATAGGCTTACCTCCCACACTAGAAGCGATTGATAATTTTATAAATGATACTGATGAAAATGCCTATGAAAAAGTGGTTGATCAACTACTAGCTTCTCAATCTTATGGAGAAAAAATGGCGTCAGAATGGTTAGATATATCCAGATATGCAGACACACATGGATATCAAGATGATTTAGAAAGGGTGATGTGGCCGTGGAGAGATTGGGTAATTCATGCCTTCAACAAAAACCTACCCTACAATACATTTATAAAATGGCAATTAGCGGGAGACCTTATTCCCGATGCAAATTTAGAACAAATAGTAGCAACCGGTTTTAATCGAAATCATAAAATAACACAAGAAGGAGGTGTTATCGATGAAGAGTATCGTGTGGAATACGTAATGGATCGTGCAAATACCACCTCAAAATCACTTTTGGGGTTAACAATGGAATGCGCAAGGTGCCATGACCACAAATACGACCCCATATCTCAAAAAGATTTTTACGGGTTTTATGCATTCTTCAATCAAATTGAAGAAAAAGGAAGAATAGAATATAATGAAATTCCACAGCCAAATATTACAATAACACCCGCCGAAATAGAGAATGTATTGTCTTTTGTTAAAATGCCAGACTCCATTAAAGAAGTAAAATTAATGGTGATGAAAGAAGAAAAAGATTTTAAAAGAAAAACATACATTTTAAACAGAGGCACTTATGACAATCCAACCAAAGAAGTACAATTTGCGACTCCTAAAGTAATATTGCCTTTTTCTAATCAATTTATACAAAATAGATTAGGGTTAGTTGAGTGGCTTTTTGACGACAAGAATCCACTTACTGCAAGAGTAGCCGTTAATAGATTGTGGCAGCAAATGTTCGGCGTAGGCATTGTAGCTACTACTGCTGATTTTGGTAACCAAGGAGATTTACCATCACATCCTAAATTATTAGATTGGCTCTCGGTTACCTTTAAAGAAGAAGGCTGGGATATAAAAAAAATGCTGAAAAGAATGGCAATGTCTAACACCTATCAACAAAGTTCAGTGGTAACACACGCATTGTTAGAAATAGATCCCGAAAATAAATATTTAGCTAGAAGCTCAAGAAATAAATTAACTGCCGAAATGATTCGCGACAATGCCCTTGCCGTAAGCGAATTGTTAGTTCATAAAATTGGAGGCCCAAGTGTAAAACCTCATCAACCAGAAGGATTATGGGCAGAAACTACTTCGGGGCAAGGCTTAACCAAATACATACTAGATACTGGCGAAAATTTGTATCGCAGAAGTTTATATACTTTTTGGAAACGTACAGTTCCGCCGCCAGCAATGACTACTTTTGATGCTGCAAGCAGAGATGATTGCACGGTGAAACGTCAAAAAACAAGTACTCCGTTACAAGCCTTGGTGATGTTAAATGACCCACAATTATTAAAGGCATCAAAAACTTTGGCTGTGAATTTATTACATAAAAAAATGACAGATGAAGAACGAATTAGTACTATTTTTAGAAAAATTACTTCTCGAAAACCAGACAACTCAGAAATAGAGAATTTAAAAACCTTTTTAAAAACTTCAGAAGATAGTTTTGTTCCTGTGGAAACGAAAATCAAGGATGTAGATACACCAAAACTTCCTCCCAAAAAAGTTCACGGACTCACGACTTTAATAAGTTTAGTTTTTAATTTAGATGAAGCAATTGTAAAAGGATAGGCAACATTAAAAAATTATGAGTAAAGCAAAAATATCCATCCGTTTTTTTGAAGATCGTGAAGTGAGAGCCGTTTGGGACGAACAAAACGCCAAATGGTGGTTTAGTGTGTTGGACATTGTAGCTTTACTTACTGACCAAGACAACTACAACAAAGCCCGCAACTATTGGAAATATCTTAAAGCCAAATTAAAGAAAGAAAACAGTCAAGTGGTTAGTGTCACTACCCAGTTGAAACTTCTTGCTCCAGACGGCAAAAAGCGTTTAGCTGATGTATTCGATTACAACGGTATTATTGCTTTAGGCAAAGAATTTCCAGGTAAAAAGGCAAACCGATTTATAGAATGGTTTACGTTTAGTGATGAAAGCATCGATGGAAAAAGCAAAATAAAAGCGTATGCACTATTTGAAAGTTCTTTTATCAACAGCATAGAAGTTGGAACAAGTAAAGGTTTGCAACAAATACACGCTTATTTGTTTGGCGGATTGTATGATTTTGCTGGACAAATCAGACAAAAAAATATTTCAAAAGGCGGTTTCCAATTTGCCGTATCACACTTTTTGGGGAACACATTGAAGCAAATAGAAGCAATGCCCGAAACTACATTTGACGAAATTGTAAACAAATATGTAGAAATGAACATTGCACACCCTTTTATGGACGGCAACGGTAGAAGCACCCGAATATGGTTAGATTTGATATTAAAAAAATGCCTCAAAAAATGCGTAGATTGGAGTAAAATAAGCAAACAAGAGTACATGAATGCAATGATGTTAAGTCCAACAAAAAGTAGTGTTCTAAAAACGTTGTTGAATACTGCACTCACCACCAAAATAAACGACCGAGAAATGTTTATGAAAGGGATTGACTACTCATATTACTACGAAGAAAATGACTAAAGAAAAGACTCGACTTGTAAATTGAGGTTTTATGAATTAAATTAGTCAAAGATAAAGGATAAATACAACGATTTCAGCTTATTAGAGTTGATACCATTAAAAACATCTCAAATAGCAAATTGAACCAAAGGATAACAATATGGACGAACATTTAAAGCATCATTTAAACAACAATCGAAGACATTTTTTAAAAAAAATGGGACTTGGCATTGGAGGGATGGCTCTCGCTTCTATGATAGACCCCTTGAATCTGTTTTCGGAAGAAACATTAAGCAATCCTAACGAATTAAATTTACCACATTTTGCACCCAAAGCAAAACGTATTATTTATTTATTTCAAAGCGGAGGACCTTCTCAATTAGACCTTTTTGACTACAAACCGATGTTGAATAAAATGAGAGGTGAAGATCTTCCTGATTCCATTAGAAAAGGACAACGATTAACAGGAATGACTTCTGGGCAATCTAATTTTCCTTTGGTGGGTAGTAATTTTAACTTCAAACAATATGGAGAATCTAAAGCTTGGGTTAGTGATTTGATGCCTTATACAGCAAAAATAGTTGACGAATTATGTTTTGTAAAATCGATGCATACAGAAGCCATAAATCATGATCCGGCAATTACCTTTTTCCAAACGGGTTCACAGCAATCTGGCAGACCAAGTATTGGTTCTTGGATGAGTTATGGTTTGGGTAGTTTAAATGAGAATCTTCCTACATTTTCAGTCTTATTATCACGAGGTACTGGAAGACCATTTAGTCAGCCACTATATTCTCGTTTATGGGGCAATGGTTTTTTAAGTTCGCTACATCAAGGAGTTCAATTTAGATCAGGAAAAGACCCTGTGTTGTATTTAAAAGACCCTGAAGGGATGTCTAGAAACGAACGAAGAAAGATGTTAGATCACATTAGTGAATTAAATCATAAACAAGAAAAAGAATATGGCGACCCAGAAATAAATAGTAGAATTGCGCAATATGAAATGGCATACCGAATGCAAACCTCCGTTCCAGAAACGATGAGTATAGATAAAGAACCAGATCATATCATTCAAATGTACGGAGCCGATGCTATGGTTCCAGGTACTTATGCCGCTAATTGCTTATTAGCAAGACGATTAATTGAAAAAGATGTTAGATTTGTACAACTTTACCACATGGGATGGGACCAACACGAAAACCTACCAAGCCAAATTGAAAAACAAGCCAAAGACGTAGATCAAGCAACTGCAGCATTAATAATGGATTTAAAACAACGTGGTTTGTTAGATGATACGCTTGTTCTTTGGGGAGGTGAATTTGGTAGAACCAATTACAGTCAAGGTACTTTAACAGATACCAATTACGGAAGAGATCATCATCCTAGATGCTTTACCATGTTTATGGCTGGTGGTGGTATAAGACCAGGATTTACGTATGGAGAAACGGATGATTTTGGATATAATATTGTGAAAGACCCTATGCATGTACATGATTTGCAGGCAACAATCATGCATCTATCGGGTATAGATCATACCAAATTTATATATAAACATCAAGGAAGAAGATATCGATTAACGGATATTGCGGGCAATGTAAACCATAGTATTTTATCTTAAAAAAAGTCAAGATGGTGGGGTATAAATGACGTAAAGGAACATCAAAAACTGTTTGTAAAATTTTTTCTGACACTATATCAAATACTACAAACTATTCTCTTTCGTAAATTGGATGACTTCACTCAACTTTCCAAATGCCAGAGCCACAACAGTATCTGCTGCGCCATAATATATTGCTAATTTATCTTCTTCAATATCATGTAGTGCTGCACATGGAAAAACAACATTCGGCACATCGCCAACCATTTCATATTGCGATGCGGGACTTAATAAATAAGGCTGTGTTCTGTATTTTACTTGATCAGGTTTATGTTCATCTAAAAGAGCCGAACCCATAGCATATAGAAATCCGTTACAGCTAGTAATAACCCCAATGATAAATCATTAAAGGCTTGAAAATTTTCACAAGTATTTCGTGTATGTTATGTAAGAAAAGAACCTTTAGAATATAAAAAAACTCTCAAAAATAAAGTTTGATATAAATTCTAATTCTTTAAAAAATGTTCAAAAGCAGAGTGGTTTTCAATATCTTCAATGACATCTACATCATTTAATTCGTCTAGCAAATATACATTCACTTTTTCTAAATCTTTTAGTGTGTCTTTTCTTACAGAAGATGTTCCCCAATCTTTATTTTTAAAAATATTAGCATGCAGTTTTTTCATTCCTAATAAATAATAGCCTCCATCTTCTGCAGGCCCTATGACTACATCATTTGTATCTAATTTTTTGAATGCTTTGTTGATATGTTTTTGTGTTAAATCGTACAAATCACTACCAACAATAAGTACTTTTTCATATCCAACTTTAAAAGAATTTTCAAAAGCATTGTGCATTCTAGCTCCTAAATCCTCACCTTTTTGTTGGTATTTTTGATATGTATTTTTATCCCAAATATCATTTTCTCGAATTCTTACTGAATAATAGACAGCTTTATCACAAGATAGATTTTCGGTAATTTCTTTAGTTTTACGAAGTAAAAATTTATAAATATCTAAAGCAATTTCATTTCCAACAGATTTTGCCAATCGTGTTTTTACTTTTCCTAATGCTGGATTTCTTGTAAAAATTAGAAGCAACTTCCCACTTCCATCTTCCATCCCCCCACTCCTATCTTCCAACTTTCTACTCATACACCTTCTCCCCTTTACGAAGCCATTTGCTCCAACTTTTATTAAAAGTATGTACTTTTTCAGTTTTATTTCCTTTAATATCTAACACTGTAAAGTTGTTATTTTTCCATTCAAAAATACCACCATACAAGTTGTAAACATTCGTATAGCCTTTTTGTATTAATTTATGAGCAATGGCTTCTGAACGAATTCCTAAAGAACAATAGACCACAATTTTAGCGTTTTTATTAGGTAATTTTTTTAATGTTTTCTTAATTTTAAAATTATTATAACCCACACAAATTGCGTCTTTAATATGACTTACTTTAAACTCTTTTTCTTCTCTAGCATCTAACAAAATAGCTTTTGTTTTTGGCATTGCTAGTTCTTCCACAGAAATATAAGGAATATTTTTTAAGTTCCATTTATTTAATAGTTTATCTAATTTTTCTTGAGAAAAAAGCGAAGAACTTGTAAGTAAGAAAAGTAAAAAAATCTTTTTCATCTAGTGATATTTTTTTGAAACTGCAACTGCCAACTGAATACTGCGACTGAATACTGCCACTACTGAATACTGAAAAACTACGCAACCACACCTTGACAACTACTCCCCGCACCAGCAGTACACCCATAACAATGTTGATTGATGATGATATTTCTATTTTGTAACAATTGCTCATTATACTCTGAAATGTGTTGTATTTTACTAGCTACTTTTAAATTTAGCATTTGGCTAAAATCACAATCATACAACCAACCGTCCCAACTTACAGAAATGGTGTTGGTACACATAACATTTTCTACCGCAGTAGGATTATAGGCTTCAACCAAAGCATACATATAATCTTCGTAATTTTCGGAAGCAATTAAATAATCTAAAAAACGACTAATAGGCAAATTCGTAATCGCAAAAAGATGATGAAAATGGATGTTAAAATCTTCTTTTAATGCTTTTTTAAAATCGCTTTCTAATGCCATTTGATCTCCTGGCAAAAATGCTCCTGAAGGATTATATACCAAATCTAATTTTAAATCAGAACCTTCCAAACCATAACCCACTTCATTCAGCATCTGTAAGGCTTTGATAGATGTGTCAAAAACACCATCACCACGTTGTTTGTCCGTTTTTCCACGAGTCCAAT
>JBMYWO010000061.1:0-10667 GCA_049607505.1 Polaribacter sp. | reverse complement strand
GATTTTACTGAAGTAGATTCAGCCATTTTAGCAGCTATAAAAGAATTTCCAAATACTATTGGAAAATCAATTGAAAGATACCGTTTTAGAGAAGCCAGTCAAGAATTAATGAATTTAGCACGACTTGGAAATAAGTATCTAGCCGATGAAGAACCTTGGAAAGTCATAAAAGTTGATGAAGAACGTGTACAAACCATTATGTTTGTTGCCTTGCAAATAGCAACTGCATTGTCTGTAGTTTCTGAACCGTTTTTGCCTTTTACTTCTCAAAAATTAAAATCTATCTTAAATGTCAGTTCGAGTGATTCGACAGAGGAGAATTGTATTGAGAACACTTGGAAAGATGTTTCAGAAAAAGATGTTTTACTTCCAGCCAATCATCAAATAAACAAAGGCGAATTGTTATTTTCTAAAATTGAAGATAAAGCAATTGAAATTCAATTAGCAAAATTGGAAACTACTAAAAAAGCAAATGAACAAGAGACACTTCGACAAGATCAGTGTGACACTCCTCCTCAAAAAGAAACCATTGATTTTGATGATTTTACAAAATTAGACATCAGAATAGGAACTATTTTAGAAGCAGAGAAAGTTGCCAAAACAAAAAAGTTATTGCAATTAAAAGTAGATGTGGGTATAGATGTTAGAACCATTGTTTCTGGCATTGCAGAAAGTTTTTCACCAGAAGATATTATTGGTCAGCAAATTGCTGTGTTGGTGAATTTAGCACCAAGAAAAATTAGAGGTGTAGAAAGCCAAGGAATGATTTTAATGACAGAAACTCTAGATGGCAAATTGACTTTTGTAGCACCAGAAAAAAAAGTAAAAAATGGACAACAAGTTAATTGATTTTTAAGGATTTAATAAAAAAAATAAATTATATCAATTAATTTTAGTAACTTTAAAAATTATTACCCTAATAAATATTTATGGAAAATCAAATTAATATATTTAAACACATAGTGTTTGAATTGAAAAAATGGTATCAAGAAAGTAAAGATTTAACAGACAGAGATTTTAATTCTTTTAACGATTTTAGTGTTTTAAAATTAATTAAATTACAGTTTTTTGTCTCTGCAATAAATAGTTCAAAGAATAGTATTTTATTAGACAATTTCGAGTTTCACGCAATGCCTTACGGTCCAGTTGAAACCAATACTTATTCTAGTATAAAAAAAGAAAAAAATCTTATAAATTTTGAGTTGTCTAATTTTAGGCTTAATTATAATAATGATATTAAGCTTCCTGAAATAGATGAAAATATAATTTCTGAAATAAAAGAAGCAATTAATATACTGAAAGAAAAAGAACCTAGAATGATTGAAGCTGATGCTGGTACTTTAGTTGATTTATCACATAAATGGAGTAGTTGGAAAAACAACTATGCTTTGGCTAGAGCTCAAAATAAATATTCTTCAATTATACCTAAAGAAGAAATTATAAATGATATTAAAATTATTAATATTGATTTAGTTTATTAGTGAGATGGATTGTTTTTGGTTAAAAAAAATTGATTCCAACATTAACGATTTATTCAAAAATAATTGGTCTTCATCTTTAATTAAAAAAGCTAAAGAAAATCTTACTGAACATGGTTTTGATGGAAGTGATGAATATTATAATGACCTTTTTTCTGATTTCTTCACAATAACTCTTAAAGAGTTTTCCGACACTATTTTATTAAATAATTTTGAATTTTTAAACTATTCAATTATATCTGGCGAATGTTTTCATAACCCTTTTCTTGAAGAAATAGAGTCTCTGATAAATAATTCTGGTAATCTTCAATATGTAGAATTTGAAGATGGTTTGGATAACAATTTAATTCCATCGCTTGAGAATATTGTCAAAGAGAAAAATCCTTTATCTATCTTAAAAGAGTGTTTAATAGAGTATAAATCAAATGCAAAACATCTATTAAGATATGTTGAAAATCCAAGTTTACATACTCTTTTTGATTTATCTGATAGAACTAATGATATTTTAGAAAATATTGAAAAAAATGACGATACTGATATACAAAAACAATTACTAAAATTAACTAAAACTAATTTCATACTATTAAAAAAAGATTTTGCTTTAAATTATGACATTGAAGAGTTTCAAAAATTGTTAATCTCTAAAAATGATTTAATTAACATACAAAAGTTTTTTGAAAATACCCCAAACTCTTATATATCTAAAGTTATACCTATTTTAATAGAAAAAAGTGTTTTTATAATTAGGAAGTTTATTATTAGGAAATCTAAAGAAGAAGAAAATGTAAATGAAAATTATGTTTTTTTAGGTGAAGAAACAGATTTCGAGCTTACTTCTCATAAATTAAAAATGAATATTTTCAAGGATTGGGATAAATACTCAATAAATCACTTTTTAAGTGAAGAAAATTCTAGTAAAATAGCATCATTAAAAAGAAATGCAAAAACAATTCTTGAAATAGGAAAAGTTACTGCTAAAGACTTTCATTCTTTAGCTAAATATTATAAAGATTTAAATAGAGATTATGAATCTTTAAAAAAACTACTTATAGATATTGATAAAACAATACCTCGTGACTTAAATACTAGATTTGATAAATATTCTATTGATATAATTAAAAACTATATTTCTAATAATATTTTTTCTGAAAGATTGAGAACAACATATCTTAAAAGTAATCCATCAATAGGTGAAGTCGCAGAGTTAATTGAAAAAGATTTAAAAAAGATAGAGAAACTTCAAGATGAATCCGCTATAAATAACTTTTTTCCATATTACAAAATATGTGGTTTTTTAGAAAAATATATCACTAAAAAAATATCTAATAATAATTCAACTAATCAATTAGACGAAGTCAAAAAAGGAATTGAATATTTAAAAAAGTATTTCAATATTTTTAAATTAAAATTAAAGTGGTCAAAATCTCATCTAAATTATGCTTATCAACTTCCTTTTTCAGAATGTATAAAAACAATTCCTTGGGAAAATGATTCAGAATTGAATATTTTTTGTTCTTCAACTTTTTCTTTACCTATTGATTTTAAAAAGTATAACAATTTTGAAAATTCAATTTATTCATTTATACTAAGAATTGAAAATGAAATTAAAGGGCTTTCAAGTATTAATTCTTTGATTGATAAATATGATAACGAAAAAGAAAATTTACAAAATGAATTAAAACAAAATACTAAAAAAAACATAGAACTTCTAGGGTTGTTTAGCGCAATTATAGCTTTAACTTTTGGAGGAATATCTATAGCAGAAAATGGGGTTGGTTTTAAAGAAAAATTCATTTCTTTCATTACTCTATTTGTAATTCTTTTTTCTTTTATTGTTCTTTTGAAATCATATGTAAATAACGAAAAAGGAAATACTTATGAAGTCATACAAGTTTTTATTGCTTTAATGATTCTTTTAATAGTATTCATCTTTATATTTTCATTTGTTATTAAAAACATAGGTTTAACTTAATTTTAAGAATAACATATTATATAATTAGCTCTAAGAAAAATTAGAGGAGTAGAAAGTCAAGGAATGATTTTAATGACAGAAACTCTAGATGGAAAATTGGTTTTTGTAAAACTAGAAAAAAAAGTAAAAAACGGACAACGAATAAGTTAAAAAAGCAGAAATTTACCAATCCACAAATTCACTAATACCCAAAATCTTTTTGCTATTTTTTCTAAAACTTTACCTAAAAACCTCTTCTACTTTAGGAAGAATAGAAAGTAATTCTAAATTTTTATCATCAATTAGCTTTAGAGTAGCGTAATAGAATACTAAACCCCAGTTGCATCTAATCCAATTATTATTCTAGGTAATATCCATGCATTTTTCATTTGACAGTTTTTTTATTGTTAATTTATTTTGACAACAGATATGCTGTTAAAAATTTTAACAGCAAAATTATTGTTAAAAAGTTGTAGTTGAAAGCCAAGGAATGATTTTAATGACAGAAACTTCAGATGGAAAATTGGCTTTTGTAGAGCCAGAAAAGTCAGTTACAAACGGACAGCCAATAAGTTAAATTCTTAAGAAATTATAGCGACAAATATTGACTTTGGACTTTTTTTGCTTAAAAAATTGATTTATGAAAACAGTAATTTTGTACCTGCTGCAAAATTTGCTAGAAAGGAAGGTGTTGATTTTATTTTAGACCCAATGATGAACAATATTGACTCAAGTCCTCATGAACATATTGACGGATTAATGACAATAAAAAATATGACAAAAAAGGAATTTATTAAGGAAACTGATAAATAAAAACTACTGCCAACAACTAAAAAATTATTGCACCCATAGGTCAGCACTAATTTTTAGGATTGACTAACTCCAGTTTTGTAAATATATTACGGTATTTAGAGAAATTTACTTTGAGCAATTATTACAGCTACCCTTTTTTAAGAAAAGTATTTTTGTAGTTTTTATGCTAATCCTAACCTATTTGATGTTTTTTAAAGTTTCTTTGTTTTTAGATACAATTTTACTATCTTTAGAGAACAAAATTTCCTTTTATCTAGAAATACAGTTCTATACACAGGAATAAAGTTCTTGATATAGCGAATTAAAAAATGAAATTGTAAAATGAATAAATTAACCGAATTTAAAACAATGTGGAGTGTTTACCCAAGTGAATACTCTGTTATGGATGACGCTTTTAGCGAAGAAAATAGTCCAAAAACAAGTAAAGCTACTAGAGAATGGGCCAATAGCGTTTTTCATAATACTTGCTGTGTAAGACTTTGCTATTGCCTAAACCATACAGAGAATCATAAAATATCACTTAAAGATGTCCGAAGTGTTGGGCTTGAGAGTAGGGACTATATCACAGGGAAAAATGGGAAATATATATTTAATGTCCCAAATGTAAGTTCTTATATTAATAAAACTTATGGAAGTGCCACTCATAGTTGGAAATGGGCAGATGATAAAAGTAGAGATACTTTCAAAGAAGAAATAGAAAATAAACAAGGAATTATCATTTTTCACGAGAGGAGTAGCGGTTTGAATGGACACGTAGATTTGTGGGAAAAAGGCATTGTCAAAACATATGATTTATTTAGTTCTGCTAATTCAATTGAGTTTTGGGAAGTATCAAATTAAACGTATGAAAAATTTATCTTATTTATTAGCCTTATCAATTTTAGTAAGCTGTTCAATAACTCATAATAATTTAACTCCGTTTGAGACTAAAGAAGGGTGGGGTTACAAAAAAAACGGAAAAATCATCATAAAACCGAAATACGGTATTGTAGGAAAATTCACAGATTGTGGAATTGCTCCTGTGGGAGATAAAACGGGGAATTATTACATTGATAAAAAAGGAAGAAAACTAGACATACCAATATTTGAAACAGGTTATTTTATTGATAAATTTGTAAATGGCTTCGCTAGATTTAAGAAAAATGATAAAATAGGTTTTATAAATGAATGTGGTGAAATAGTGATTCAAAATAAATTTGACCATGCAGAACCTTTTTATAATAATATTTCTATTGTTTCTAAAACCACTAAACAAAACCATAGCATTAAAAAATTTGGAGTAATCAATAAAAAAGGAAAATTAATTATTCCTTATAAATTTGACTTTATAGATAGGTTTAATAAAGACAAACAAGCTAGAGCCAGATTTAAGAATAAAAATGTTACAATAAATATAAAAGGAGAAATATTAAAATAACATTTCACCAAGGCTAAAAAACATTGCTAGCAAATTTTCTCGTTTACAAAAATCATGAAAACAAATAGTAACATTTTTAAAGAATACACACAGATGAAAGCATATATTTTTCCAGGGCAAGGAGCGCAATTTACAGGAATGGGATTGGATTTGTACGAGAAATTTCCTTTGGCACAACAATATTTTGAAAAGGCAAACGGCATCCTAAAATTTTCGATTACAGATATTATGTTTGAAGGAACTGCTGAACAATTAAAACAAACCAAAGTTACACAACCTGCTATTTTCTTACATTCGGTGATTTTGGCAAAAGTTTTAGGCGATACATTTCAACCAGAAATGGTAGCAGGACATTCTTTAGGAGAATTATCTGCTTTAGTAGCCAATGGTGTTTTATCTTTTGAAGACGGATTAGTTTTGGTTTCCAAACGCGCTTTAGCGATGCAAAAAGCCTGTGAAATTCAACCTTCTACTATGGCGGCGGTTTTAAAATTAGAAGATACAATTGTTGAAGACACTTGTGCTGAAATAGATGGAATAGTGGTTGCCGCAAACTACAACTGTGTAGGTCAACTAGTAATTTCTGGTGAGATTGCTGCCATAGAAAAAGCCTGTGAAGTATTGACTGAAAAAGGAGGAAAAACAATTATGCTACCCGTTGGTGGTGCATTTCACTCGCCTCTGATGGAACCTGCAAAAGAAGAGTTGGCAACAGCAATTGAAACCACTACTTTTAGCAAACCTAGTTGTCCTGTATATCAAAATGTGCTAGCAAAGGCAGTTACAAATCCTAATGAAATCAAGAAAAATTTAATACTTCAACTAACAGCTCCTGTACGTTGGACACAATCTATACAACAAATGATTGCAGACGGAGGAACTGAATTTATAGAAGTGGGGCCTGGTAAAGTATTGCAAGGTTTAATGCGCAAAATTGATAGAAGTGTTGCCACTAATGGTGCGAGTTTTGAATAAAATAGCACAGAACTTTTGGAGGTATTTACCAATGATTAGATTCCAAACAACGTCAAAATTAATTTTCTCCATACAGTTTGTCATTCCGCAGGAATCTCTTTGCTATTCCGTAGAAATTTGAGACATTTGACTGCCGCAGACAGGCTTTCAGCGAGACAAACAGGGTAGTTAAAGTATTCTGTTTTTTCCATACAGTTTTGTCATTCCGCAAGAATCCCATTTTGCTATTCTATAGAAATTTGAGACATCTGACTGTCGCAGACAGGCTTTCAGCGAGACAAACTGGGTAGCAAAGCATTATTCTGTTTTTTTATTCTCTTAATTTCTGTTCTAAAATTTCAAAAGTTTATTTATTTTAAGTACATCATTAAACTTTTGGCTTTTTTTTAAGTCTTACTAAACCGAACAACACCTACTTTTATAAAAAATAAAAATTAAAGTCAAAAAAAGATGATAAAACAAATCCTTACTTACACATTCTTACTATTTTCAATTGGTATATTTTCTCAAAAAAACTTTCAAGGAAAAGCAACCTATATGTCTAAAACAACCGTAGATATGAATTCTTGGGGAAGAAATGGGCAAATGTCTGAACAACGAAAAAAGCAAATTGCTGACAGAATGAAATCGATGTTAGAAAAAACCTTTATTTTAAATTTTAATACCTCTTCATCAACCTATAAAGAAGACCAACAGCTAGCAGCACCAGGCGCTGGCGGAGGTTTTAGATTTGGAGGAATGATAGGTGGTGGCACCAAATATAAAAATATAAAAGAAAAAGTAGCATTAGAATCTACAGAGTTTTTTGGAAAAAAGTTTCTAATTTCTGATACTATGAAGCAGCCAGAATGGGAGCTTGGAAGTGAAACAAAACAGATAGGAAATTATACCTGCTATAAAGCAACAATGCTCAAAAAAACCGATGCTTTAGATTGGTCTAATATGCGAAGAAGAGGTAGAAGAGGTGGCGATAGAAAAGACGACAAAAAAACAGATTCTACAAAAGTAACCAAGATTTCTGAAGACATAGAAATGCCTAAAGAAATTTTAGTAACAGCATGGTACACTCCTCAAATTCCTGTTAGTAATGGTCCTGGAGAATATTGGGGTTTACCAGGTTTAATTTTAGAAATTAATTCAGGAAGAACTACCGTTTTGTGTACAGAAATTGTGATGAACCCAACAGAAATTGCCGAAATAACTGTGCCTACAAAAGGAAAAGAAATTACAAGAGAAGAATATAATGAAACGGTTAGGAAAAAAATGGAAGAAATGAGAGAGATGTTTAGAAATAGAAGAGGTAGTGGCGGAAGAGGTAGAGGAAGATTCTAAAGTTTAAAAAGTACACAAGACCTTTCAGGTTTCAAAAACCTGAAAGGTCTAACTATACTATTTCTAAATTAAATTTAGACAAAACTTACACAATGAAAAAAATAGGACTACTAACCATTTTAATGGTTACAGGGATTACTAATGCCCAAATTAATCTTACAGGCTTTGTAAAAGATAGCATAGGAAATCCGCTAGAAATGGCAAATGTTTTGGCCATTAATAAAACAACCAAAAAAATAGCTTCTTACGGATTTACAGACTCCAAAGGAAGGTATAAATTGTCGTTAGGAAAAAATGATACTTTCAATATAAAGATTAGTTATATAGGCATGAAGTCGGCAGATTTTACTGTTGAAACGAAAGAAGCAAACATTAAGAAAGATGTTACTTTAAAGGAAGACAATATGTTAGATGAAATTAATATTGTTTCTAAAATGCCTGTAACCATTAAAGGAGATACCATTATCTATAATGCCGATTCTTTTAAAAATGGTACCGAAAGAAAACTAGGAGATGTTTTAAAAAAAATTCCAGGCATGGAAGTAAATGACGAAGGGGAAATAGAAGTAGAGGGGAAAGCCGTTGGGAAAGTAATGGTGGACGGGAAAGATTTTTTTGACGGAGATTCTAAATTAGCTACCAAAAATATACCCGCAAACGCCATAGACAAAGTGCAAGTACTAAAAAATTATGGAGAGGTGAGTCAGTTAAGAAGTGTGCAAAACAATCAGGATAATGTTGCCATTAATATTAAACTAAAAGAAGGAAAAAAGAATTTTTGGTTTGGCGATATTACTGCGGGTGCTGGAGATGCTCAAGAAAATTCCTTGTATTTATTTCAACCAAAACTGTTTTATTACAGCCCTAAATATAGTATCAATATTATTGGAGATTTAAACAATATTGGAGAAGTAGCGTTTACTAGAAGAGATTTTTTTAACTTTAGTGGTGGGTTTAGAAACCCAAGTCGTTCTAGCGGAACAAATATTAATTTAGGAGATAATAGCCTTGGTTTTGCAACATTACAAAACAATAGAGCCAAAGAAATAAATACAAAATTTGGTGCAGCAAATTTTAGTTATTCGCCTACTTCTAAACTAGATGTAAGTGGTTTCACCATTTTTTCTAGCAATCAAACAGACATTCAAATTTATAGTGATAGAACCATTACCAACCAAGATGCAAGTGGAAATGACGTAATCACCCAAGAATCAAAAGAAACCAACACAGCACAAAAAAGCGATTTAGCCATGGCTAAATTTAGTTCTGTCTATAAACCCAATGTAAACAATCAGTTAGATTATGATATTTTGGCTAGAGTTTCAAAAGAAAGTCAAAATAACGGCGTGTTTTCTAACTTAAATGGAATGATTGCAGAAGTAGAAACATCCAAACCCTATTCAATCAATCAGAATGTTAATTATTATTATACCCTAAATGAGAAAAACATTTTTGCGGCAGAAGTACAGAGTTTAATCAAAGATGAAGACCCTTTTTACAATGCTATTTTAGAAAATGATGCTAGCGCATCCAATGATTCTTATGATGGAACTGCTGCTTTTTTAGGTTTTGATAGATTGCAACAAAACTACGATATCAATCAACAAAAAAGAGTAAAATCCAATCAATTAGATGCCAAAGTAGATTATTGGAATGTAATCAATAGAAAAAGTAATATCAACCTTACTCTAGGAACCATTTATAGCAAACAAAATTTCGATTCTAACCTTTTTCAAAGTTTAGACAATAACAGCGTTTTTAATCCTACAACTGCAAGCGGAGAGAATACAAATGATATTGGCTATACATTTTCAGATGTATATTTAGGAGTTCATTATCGTTTTATAACAGGTATTTTTACCTTTACACCTGGGTTTTCTGCACATAGTTATATAGCTAAAAATAGCCAGTTTAATACAACCTATAAAGATGATTTCTTTAGATTTTTGCCCGATTTTAATGTAAGAATTCAACTAAAGAAAAGCGAAAATTTGAATTTTACTTACAGAATGCAAACACAATTTACAGATGTCAATAAATTTGCACAAGGATATGTATTAAATAGTTATAGCTCTATTTTTTCAGGAAAACCCGATCTAGAAAACGCTTTGTCGCACAACCTTAATTTGAGTTATTTTAGCTTTAATATGTTTAATTTTTCCAACGTTTCAGCCTTTCTCAATTATACAAAATCAATTGATAATATTAGAACCTCTTTTATTCCCGTAGCAGGAAATAATACAATCAGTATTAATAGCCCCATTAACTTGGACTTGCCCGATGAGAGTTTAACAGGTTTTGGTAGGTTTCAAAGAACCTTCAAAAAAATTAGAGGAACCGCAAATGCAAGATTGAGTTATAGTAAATTTAATGTTGTTTCCAGAGGAAATCCTTCAGCAAGAGAAAATTTTTCACAAAATTATAATTTTTCTTTAGGGACTAATTTTAGAAAAGCACCCAATGTAGAAATAGGATATCGATATTCAATTCAAGATAATGACCAAGGAAACACGAGAGCAAAATTCTTTACCAATGCACCTTCCATCAATTTTGACGCATTTATCTGGGAAAAAGTAACTTTTAAAGCTAATTATTCATACAACAGTTTTTCTGACGAAAATGTAAAACTGAATGAATATCAATTTTTAGATGCCTCTATTTCTTATCGAAAAAACAACGATGCAAAATGGGAATATGAATT
>JBMYWO010000060.1:0-10746 GCA_049607505.1 Polaribacter sp. | reverse complement strand
TATTACGCTCAAAAATTAAAAATAATGAGGTTTTGAAAAATTGATTTTTCACAGGGGACTCAACTTTAGTGCTTAAACAACTCAATTAAGCATATACATCAACGTTGGCAATAATCCTCTATAGAACTCAAAAATTCCTTATTACGTTGGCTAACGTAAAATTCGTAACTTTCAGTTTTTTTAACTTTAACTCTTTGTAAAACCGTTTTTTAAAGTGTTGCTGCTTTATGTAAGCACGAGCGCAATCCTGGTTGAAATGTTTGCCATCAGTACATTGGCGGTACAATTGTAAGATTTGTAACCCCGTTCAGAATAATTTCTTTGCCTAAAGCACATTTCCTTAGAGTTTTTTAAATCATACGTATATGAAAGAACAAATTAGTTTAGATGTAATTCACAACAATGCTGCTGGTATTGATATTGGTAGCAGAAGCCATTGGGTAGCTGTTGGACAAACTGATGCAGAAATTAAAGAATTTGGGGTTTACAATGAGAATCTTTATGAACTAGCCGATTGGCTTACCAAACACAATGTAAAAACAGTAGCTATGGAAAGCACAGGTAATTACTGGCAAAACCTGCACGCTGTACTGATAGCTAAAGGTTTTGAGATTACTCTTTGTAATGGAAAGTTTACCAAAAACATCAAAGGCAAAAAAACCGATGTAAAAGACTGCCAATGGATACAAAAACTGCACAGTTTAGGACTACTATCAGGTAGTTTTTTACCTGATGAAGACACCGAAATTCTTCGAACCTTTACAAGACATAGAGGCAATTTAATAAAACAGGCGGCTTCTGCATCAAAAAAAATGCAAAAGTATCTTAGACTTATGAATATTCGTTTAGATGTAGTGGTAAAGGATGTGGTAGGGCTTACAGGACTCAAAATTATCCGTGCCATTGTATTAGGTGAAACAGACCCTAAACAACTTGCTAGTCTTAGACACTATAATTGTAAAAAGAGTGAACAAGAAATTGCAAAAGCACTACACAGTAATGGACGTAAAGATTTTCTTTATGCTCTAAAAGATGAATTAGATGGATATGACTTTATCCAGAAAAAAATTAGAGAATGTGATGATCAAATTGCCCAAAAACTAAATGACATTATTGATAAAGACCCCGAAAAACAAGAACATCATATTGAGAAAAAACCATACAAACGCATCAATAAAAACACGCCTAAAACTATTGACATCAATTTAAAGTCATATCAAATGTTTAAAGGCACAGACTTACTAGCTATTGAAGGGATGAGTTACAATACTGTACTTACTATTATGAGTGAAGTAGGTTATGACGGTATTAAAAAGTTTAAAACCGCAAAACACTTTACTTCTTGGTTACGATTAGCTCCTAACAATAAAATAAGTGGAGGCAAAGTTTTGTCTAGCAGAATAGGTAAAGGTAGTAGTAGGCTAAAAATAGCGTTAAGAAATGCAGCCAATGCTATTGGAAACCTAAAAGATAGTACACCGCTTAGAGATTTTTTTCATCGTATCAATTTCAGAAAAGGAAGAGTATCAGCAATAACAGCTACAGCAAGAAAACTAGCAGTTATTATTTGGAATATGGTAGTAAAAGGAGTGCCATATCAAAATCCTGAAGGCTATTTGTTTTTAGACCAAAAAAGAAAATTAGGTTTAGTGAAAAGAATCCAAAAACAAATTGATAAATTTGGACTCACTGACCAAGATTTATCAATGAATCTAAAAAATTGATTATTAAATATTTAACTTTACGTTAGTCAGAATAAAAAAAGCGACCAATCTTTACACTGAATTTTGATATAAAAAATCACTTCAATATGAAGTGATTAGTGGTAAGTTTGAAAATATTTTTTCTATTTATTTCTTCGTCTATATCTATATATAAAAACACCAATAATAGCAGCCATACTACCTACAATGCTCATAGCTACATTCTCCATATCATTTGTTATCGAATAGTAAACTAAATAACATAATGAAAACATAGTTATAACGCCTGCTAACATCCCAACACTTGTTTGAATTAAAACAGCAAGATGAGTCTTTCCATCCATTTTATGTGAATGTTCCTGCTCTTTTTCTGCCATAGACAAAATTCTATTAGGAAATGTATTATCGAGTATTTTGTATCCCTCCATCATTTCTGGTGGCGGAATAGCACCTTGATAAACCTCTGTTTTAGTTACGGAAACATTTCTTGTTTGTTTTGAAGGTTTTGGAGTATTTTTTCTATTTGCAGGTTTCAACTTTATATGCGTTGTTTATATAATCTCCTGTTTTGAACCAATAATTAGAAATATTATTAGGTTTTGTTTTTTTAGAATTAATAACCATTCCAAAAGTAAAAACAACAACGAAACCTTTAAAGATATTTTTCATATAATTAGACATAACGATTATTTATTTAAAGGTACAAATGTATTAAATTATTAAAAGGAATTCTAAATAATATTATTTATTTAATCTATATTCCTTATGTATAGGACGTTAATATACTGAAAGTATTACATTTTTTCAAATATTTAACACTCAATATTGGGAATAACAAAAGAACAAATAAAAAATCTCTAAGACTTTAGTTTTATTGGCTCCTTTTTTCAACTCCAAAACTCACGTTGTTTGTTCAAAGCCTCTTCTTCTTTTTTTAATTCTTCTATTTGTTTTACAGACAAAACTTTCAAAAAAGAAGGATGTTGTTCAATAGCATATTCAATTTTAGTAATGATATCGGCTACATCTTCATTCTCATAATCAATCTCTAAAGGTTTTTTTATGACTATAGATTGTAAGACATTTCGTTTTTTAATTTGCAACCCTTTTTTATCAAAAGAACGTCTAAATCCGTCAATAACAACAGGAACAACAATGGGTTTGTGCTTTTTTATAATATGTGCAGTTCCTCTTCGTATAGGTTTAAAAGCCGTAGTTGTTCCTTGCGGAAAAGTAATGACCCAACCATCATTTAGTGCTTTTCCAATATTAGAAACATCAGACATTTTTACCTGTCTGTTAATGTCTTTTCCTTTACTTCGCCAAGTTCTTTCAACAGATATAGAACCTGCATAAGCAAATATTTTTGGTAAAATTCCAGCACGCATCGTTTCGCCAGCAGCGATAAAATAAATATTTAACTTCGGATTCCATATATATCCAATGTTTTTAATAGAATCAACTCTCCCTTTTAAAGAAGCATTAAAAACATGAAACATAGCGGATACATCTGCAAAATACGTTTGATGATTAGAAATAAAAAGGACATTATTATCAGGCAGTTCTCGTATAATTTCAGAACCTTCTATTTGCAAATTATTAAAACGTCTAAATCTACCGTGAGAAATAGCACCAAAAATTCTAATAATCCATTTTTTAAGGAACAAAATATGACCGAAAGGATTTCTCTTAAATAAAGACACCGTAGTAATACATTTTAGAGGATTGCTAAAGTACAAAACAATTTTTCAAGAACTATTATTTTAATAGATTTTTAATTTCAGCGAGCATCATAGCTGTAGCTCCCCAAATAATAACATCATTTAATTGAAAACAAGGCACTTCTATATTTTTCATATATGATGTAGTCATATTTACAGACGAGATATTTTGATCATTCAACAAATCAGACACCAAAACTTCAATGGTATTTTCTACTTCAAAATTAAGTTTAAAATGAGGTTTTTTATCTATAAAAGCCATAAATGGCGTTGCTAAAAAATTACTTGGTGGAATATAAACATCCGTTAGTTCTCTAATAATTTGTATAGACGTTTGTAAAACGCCAACCTCTTCATAAGTTTCTCTTAAAGCAGTTTCCTGTAAATCTTTATCTGATTTTTCAATTTTTCCTCCAGGAAAACTTATTTGTGCCGAATGTATTCCTTTGTAACTTGCTCTTTGGGTTAATAAAAAACAAGTTTCATTGTTATGATTTGGATAAAATAATGATAAAACCGCAGCTTTCCGAGGATTGCTAGCCTCAATTTTTTCTTGATTGTATTTTAAACGAAGTTGAGGTGCTAGTTTAAAATGTGCTTCTAAACCCCCTAATTTTCTTAATTTTATTGAATTGATTTCTTTTTTGAATTGATTAAAATTCATATAAAAATGATACTTTTAGCAAACTTATTCATTTCTATATTAAAACCAAATAGGTTTTTAGGATTTTAATTTAGAATAGATAATCACATAGATATGAACCAAAAATACAAACAACTCTTTTTAGGAATTTTATTTGACGCCATTGGCTATGTATCATTTATTGCTCCACTTTTTGATGTCATTTGGGCACCATCATCTGCTTATTTAATGACGAAGATGTACAAAGGAAGAGAGGGTAAAATTGTAGCAGTGATTACTTTTATTGAAGAAGCATTACCTTTTTCGGATGTTATTCCAACATTTACATTAATGTGGATGTACACTTTTGTTTTTAAAAAGAAAACCAAAACCCAACCGAATTAGAAATTTTTTTTCAAATGCCCAAAAAAATTTAAACTGTCCAAAAAGCCAACCAACTATGGGTAGCGTAAGTTGATAAATAGGAAAAATTAGAAGTATTCGTAACGGCCAATACACCCAAGGATGTATCGTTTCTGGATACAATCCTAAAAAAGAAGTTATAGGTTTTGCTATCCAAGCGGCAAAAGATCCATTAATAGCAAAGACCAATAAGATTGCTAATATTGACCAATTGCTATCAATTCCCCAGCGTTGTTTTAATTTTTCCATAAACCAATGTTGGTTTTCAGTATTCAGTCACAGTTTTCAGTTGGCAGTGTCAATTAAATTCATTTACGAAAAAACGCGCCTCTGCGGTAAAAATTACTTTCCAAACAACCCTCCTAAAAGACCACCAAGTCCTCCAGATTTTTTGTTGCCACCGCCAAGAAGCATTCCCGCTACATCATCTACAACGCTTCCGTCACCATCAGCATCTAATATTTGTTCTAAAAAACCTTGCTCTTTTTTAGCAGAACTTCCGCCTAATAAACCGCCAAGCAATCCACCTAAATCAGAAGAATTATTCACATTGTTTTGGCGAGTTTTTTTACCTAAAACGGCCATTAAAATTGGAGCGGCTACTTTTAAAATATTTCCAACACCACCAGCATCTACGCCAGATTTTTGACTTATTACTTGTTCTACACCACTTTGTTTATTCCCCAAAACATGTCCTAAAATATTTCCACCATCTTGTACAATATCGTCATTGACTCCACCATTAAATAAATGTTCAACATTATCTAAAATACTTCCATCGTGTTTTCCAGATAAAGCACCCATCAATCCTTCTGCGCCTTCTGGGGTAGATACGTTCCGTTGCATTGCCTTCATCAAAACTGGCATAGCCATCGTCAATACGTTTCCTGTTTTTTCTGAATCATTTCCTGTAGATGCTGCTACTCCTGAAATAATTCGTTTTCCAAAATCACTTTGGAGCATGTCTAAAATTCCTTCCATTTTTTATTTTTTTATAGTTTGTATATATTTTATGACCCAATATACACATAAAGTCACATCAATTTTACAGATTTTATGCTTGACCCGTTGGTCCAAAATTCATTGGAATTGGAGGTTGTTCATAATCTTTTATTTCGCCATGAGCTTCCTCAAATTTTCTAATATTATCTGTCAAAGCCTTTGTTAATCTTTTAGCGTGTTGTGGCGTTAGAATAATTCTTGATTTCACTTTTGCTTTTGGAACTCCAGGCATAATATTGATAAAATCGACAATAAATTCCGACACTGAATGATTGATAATTGCCAAATTAGAGTAGGTTCCTTCAGCAACTTCTTGGTCTAATTCTATATTTAATTGTCCGTCTTTGTTTTTATTTTCCTCCATGTTTTCAGTATTCAATTCGGCAAATATACTTTTATACCCCTAGAATCAAAAGTCTTAATAATCTAATTTTTTAATATAATTTAATTTCTTCTTCCAAACAGCTAAATCTTCTTTAAACTCATTTACTTTTGTTTTTACATTTAAGATGAGTGGATTGTCTGTTTTTGTACTGGAGAAAAAGCTTAAATTATTTTCTAACTGCTGAATTTCTCTCGTAATTTCATCAATCTTTTTTCTAACAAATAGTTGTTCTGAATCTAACTTATATATATTATTATCAGCAACATAACTATCTATCATATTGGCAAATTTTAGCATCTTTACTTCTTTCTTGTCCAAAGACAAATTTTCTAGCAAGGCATCTATTTGTTTATTAAATTTACTATCTAAATGACGTAAATTTCTTGGCAATCTTCCTAAATCTTTCCAAGTATTCATAGCTTCCAAAACAACATCTTTTGTTAGATTTTCAGTAGTTTTTAATGATTCTAAAAATGCTTTTTTAGCATCTATTACCTCTTGTTGTTCTTTACTTATCGCATTTTTTTGTTGATGATACCGATCAAAATAATGATTGCATGCTGCTTTAAAACGCTTCCAAATATCATCAGAAAACTTACGAGGAACATGTCCAATTTTTTTCCAATCGGCTTGCACTTTCTTCATTGCATTTGTTGCCATTTCCCAATCTTCACTATCTTTTAGAGATTCTGCATGCTCAACCAAGGCTATTTTTTTCTTTAAATTTTCTTGCTGACCACTTTTCTCTTTCTTATAAAAAGCATTTTTAGCACTATTAAATTTTTTGGTTGCCGATTTGAATTTTTGCCAAATTTCTTCACTTTTAGAATACGGTAATTTTCCTTCTTTAAAATAGTTTTCCCTTAAATCTGTAACATCTTTTATACTTTTCTGCCAATCATTATGCGTTTTATTATTAGAAGTATCATAGGCATTTATGGCAGCAATCACTTCTAATTTTTTCTCAATAATTTCTTTATATTCAGACTTTTTCGATTTAAAATATTCATGACGTTTATCGTGAATTTTTTTGGTAGCTGCGCTAAATTTTTGCCAAATTTCTTCACGCATTTCTTTAGCTACAGGCCCAATATCTTCTTTCCAAGTTTTATGTAATTTTTGTAATTCCTTAAAAGCTATATTGATATCTTTGTGATAAATAAGCATTTCTGCATTTTCAACAATCTTTATCTTTTGTTCTAAATTGTGTTTAAAATCTAAATCTCTATAATTTTTACTTAAGTTTAATAAATCATAAAATCGCTCTACATGATGGTGGTAAATTTTCCAAGTATCATTGTATTTTGTTTTAGAAACAGGCCCGATGGCACGCCAAGTATTTTGCAGTTCTTTAAAATTCTTATACATCGTAGCGGTATTTCCTTCTACAATCAATTTTTTTAGATCTTCAATTACTTGAAGTCTTTTTTCTAAATTTTCACTTAACTGTTTCTCTAAATTGCCGTAATAAGTATCTCGGTGTTTTTTATATTCTGAAAGTAGTGTATTGTATTCAGATTTGATAGGGCTAGAAAATTGGAAGTCAATGGAGTTTCCTCCTGCTGCTAAAAAAGCCTCTTTTTTCTCTGTCAATAGAGAACCAAAACGCTGATTAAAATTGGTTTTTATAGAATCAACCTGATTTTTAATTTTGTTTACGGGATTGTTTTTAAGTAGTTTTTGAAGTTCTTTTACCAAATCTTCTAGTGATAAATTGCTGTAATCTATAGCAATAATATCATCTTCTTTTGGTTTGTCTTTTTCAGCTTCCTCTGCCACAGATTTTTCAATTTCTTCAACAGCTTTTGTCGTTTCGTCTACAGAAACTTCTTCTACCTTTTCTGTTTCTTCTGTATTTTTAGGGATTTCAGCTACTTTTTTTTCAGCGGTTTCCGATGTTTTCTCAATATTTTCTTCCGTATTTTCTAACATATCTACAATGTTTAAGATCCAATCAATTAGTCTATAAAGATACTAAAACTTACAAAAGATGCAAGTTGTTGTAAATGTATTTACGAATTCCAAATTTCCCAAGATTTTTCTGCTTGAAGTTCTAGCATTTCCAGTCCATTTTTAATAGTAGCTCCTTTTTCTTTTCCTTTGGATAAAAAAGTAGTTTCGGTAGGATTGTATATTAAATCGTATAACAAATGATTTTTTGTAATAAATTGATACGGAATATTAGGGCATTTTTCAATATTTGGTGAAGTACCAACTGGCGTACAATTGATAATAATTTGATGCTTTTTTAATGTATTTTCTGTTATTTCATCATAAGACATTACTTTCTTTTTCTTCCTATTTCTAGAAACAAATTTATACTTTATACCGTTCTTTTTTAAAGCATATTCAATAGCTTTAGATGCACCTCCTGTACCTAAAATCAAAGCTCTTTTATGATGTTTTTTGAGTAATGGTTTTAACGAATTTTCAAAACCAAAAACATCTGTATTATACCCTTTTAAATTTCCTTTCTTTGTAATTTTTATGGTGTTTACCGCTCCAATTTTTCTAGCCGTTTTATCCACTTTATCCAAAAATTGAAAAATAGCTTCTTTATATGGAATGGTAACGTTTATTCCTTTTAACCCATTTGTTTCTTTAATAATTGATGGAAAATCTTGAATTTTTGGGAGGTCAAAATTTACATATTTATGATTTTCTAAACCTAATTTTTTAAACTTTTCTGAAAAATATCCTCTAGAAAAAGAATAGGCTATATCTTTTCCTAACAATCCAAAAATGCTATTGTTTTTTTCTATCATAATAATCTATCATTAGAATTAATCCAATACCAATAAAAACAAATAAAATAGCAATCCAAGTTTCTGAATTTGAAAAATGGGGGATAAAACGTTGGTAATTTTCTATGACTTTATTGCCTTCTTGATCTAAAACAAAAGTCTCGTTTTCTTTTAAAAAAACAGCAGTTTTCCAAGGCCAAACAATTCCTAAAGAACCCGTAATAAAACCAATAATTACCGCATTTACTATTTGATTCCACCTTTTAAGAACATAGCCTAAAACATGTGAAATAGACACCAAACCAAAAGTGGAACCCGCTGTAAAAACACCTATTATTTTTAAATACCCAATTTTTATTGGATCAGACAACACTTCAAAATTCCCAGTTAAAAGACTTATAATTACATTAAATAAAACATTTACAGAATCAACTAAAAGTAAGACATAATTTCCTAAAAGAATTAAAATAAAAGAGCCAGAAAGCCCAGGAAGTGTCATTCCAGAAACACCAATAATTCCACAAATAAACACAAACCAAAGATTGTCATTTTCGCTAGCAGGTGTTAAAAAACTGATTCCTAATCCTACAGAAATTCCAATGATTAAAGAAATGCTATTTTTCAGATTCCAATCTCCAAAATCTTTTCCTAAATAATAGATAGAACCTATAATCATTCCAAAAAACCAGCTCCAAACATAGAGTTCGTAATTTTCTAAAAAATAGTCTAAAACTAAAGAAGCACTAAAATAACTAAAGATACTTCCAGTCATAATAAGCAGTAAAAACTGCGCATTGGTATATTTAAAAAAACTTCTAAATCGCCCATTAAAAAGCAATTTGAATGCTTTTAGGTTTATTTTTCTAAATGAATAAATCAATTCTTCATAAAACCCCAATACAAAAGAAACCGTACCACCAGAAACTCCAGGAACCTTGTTGGCAACTCCCATGACTAATCCTTTTAAAAAAAGATTGAGTTTTTGCGCAAAAGTTCTATCAACTTGCATTTATTGTTTTTTAACTGCTAGTTTTTCTAACAATAAAATGATACCAAAACCAATAATTGACACAATAATTGCCATCGTTATTTGTGCATCGCCATCAAAAGAAAAAGGTGAAATGCTTTGTTGTTTAAATGGTACTTCTATTCCATGAGAATTTGTTCGCCAAGTGATGGTTTTTTTCCACGGCCAAATCTTATTTAACGAACCAATAATAAATCCTGTTAAGACTGCCAATGTATAATTTTTGTAGTTGACAAATAACCATTTTAATACTTTAGAAAAGGTAAGTAATCCCACTATTGCGCCTAAACCTACAGCAGCAATTGTTTTAAAATCTCTATCATTTACAGCCGTTAAAATAGGTTTATAGGCTCCTAATAATACTAAAATAAACGCTCCTGAAATACCTGGCAAAATCATCGCACAAATGGCGATTGCCCCTGCTAAAAACAAAAATAATAATGAGGAGTTTTCAGAAACCAAAGGATTTAAAGTAGTAATATAATAGGCGAGTATTGCCCCCAAAATCAATACAATAAAAGTGATAAAATTCCATTTTGTGATTTGTTTTCCTATGTAGATAATACTTGCCAAAACCAACCCAAAAAAGAATGCCCACAACAGAATGGGTTTATTTTCTAACAACCATTTTATAGCTTTTGCTAATGAAAGAATACTCATAAAAATACCCGCAAAAAGCGATACCAAAAAAGAACCATTTAATTGTTTCCAAGCCGCTCTTAATCCTTCTGATTTTAAGGTTTTTAATAATCCTAAATTGATGTTGCTGATAGAGCTTAAAAGTTCTTCGTAAATACCTGAAATAAAAGCGATTGTACCTCCTGAAACTCCTGGAACAACATCTGCTGCACCCATAGCCATTCCTTTTAGACCAATAATGATATAGTCTTTAATTGTTCTAACCATTTACTTTTGATTTTTTAGTGAAACGAAGATAGTGGAAATTTGTAGAAAAATAGATTAGCAAGATTAATTAAACGCAAAGAATACAGCCATTTTTTGCAATTATTTCTTTGCTCTTTTGCGGTTTTTTAATTTTATTTAAACACTTTAACAAATGCTAACTTAAGTTCCATTAGTAAATGCAATTTTTAGGGAGTATTTTATACTCTTAATATC
>JBMYWO010000059.1:0-11189 GCA_049607505.1 Polaribacter sp. | reverse complement strand
TCTTGAGTTGTAGCTGTTGTTGTGGGTGCTGCGGTAGTATTTAAAGTTACAGTAACTTCTAATCTAATAGCACTCTCACATCCAGCAACTGTTTGAGTTGCCCAATAATCTTCACCATCTATTAAAGCATCTGTAGTACTTAATGCAGTTGTACTTGTAGCATTTGCATACCACATAATATTGTTTCCTGTAGCTACTAAATCTGCTACCGTTGGAGTATCAATAGCACAAAATTCTTGGGTTGTAGCTGCTGTTGTAGGCGCAGAAGTACTATTAACCGTTACAGTTACAGTAGCACTTGCATTAGAACAAATACCTGTACCACTTGTTACTGTATAAGTATAAGTACCTGCGGAATGAATAGTATTATCAAAAGTTCCTAAATCACCGTTAGATAAAGTACTTGGGCCACTCCAAGTTCCTCCTGTATTTGGCGACCCGCCAAGAGAATCAAAAAGATTAACCGTATTTTGATTTAAAAACAACTCACATTCCTCATAAGTAGCATTCGCACCTGCATTTGGTGCATCTTCAATAACAACTTGAACTTCAACTCTTTGAACACTTTCACAACCTAATGGAGAAGTATTAGATACCCAATAGCTTTCTCCATTTGTTAATGGTGCGTTTGAAGGAAACGATATTTCAGAAGTCATCGTTGGATACCATGTTAAATCATTGGCATTTGCTACTAAATCTGCTATTGTAGGATTATCTGTTGTACAAAATTCTTGAATTTGATCAGCAACATCTAGTGTAGGATTTGTAACATTAACAAAAGTAACCTCTGTTGGCAATCGTTCACTTGTACATCCGTTTTCCGTTTGTTGCACCCAATAAATGCTACCATCAGTCAAAGGAGTATCTGAAGTTAACAACGTACCTCCTGTTTGACTATCAAACCACTCAATAACACCAGTTCCAGTAGGAGTAGCGGAAAGATTGATTATTGTTGGATTATCACTCTCACATTCAGTAATACTAATATTTACATTTTCAGGTACATTTCCGTTTACAGTTACTGTAATTTCTAACCTATTGGAGCTACAATTTCCACTAGCTACATCATCTGCATAATACGTACCAGTATCAAGAACAGCAAAATTGTCAAGTTGAGTACCACCTGTTGGAACATCAAACCAAACGATATCGCCTCCTGTTGTTCCTGTTGCTGCTTGTAAATCAGAAACTCTATTATCATCAACAGCACAAAATGAAACAGTTGTTGTTGTTGCTGTAGGATCTGGATTAGTACATTGAGAATAAATAATGTTTGATAAAAACAGGCTGAATATTAAGGCTAATGTTGTTTTCAATTTGAAGAATTATTTAAGAAATTTGTAGATTTAGGGTTTGTTAAAGATTTCATAATTATTGGGCAAACATAATAAAAATAATTTATTTAAAAAGTTTTTCAATAAAAAATATTTTTCTTGATGAATATATTATTCGATAAATAACTCTCTTTTTTACCTTGAAAAAAGGACCATTAAAATGTAAATAAAAGATGCTAATAAGTTTTACTATTACAACTGCTTTTTTAAAGCATTCTTACTTTTTATATGAGAAAGAAAAATTGGTTAAATTTGCGCTTGAAAATTACAATTAAGACACTATGCAAATATCATACAATTGGTTACAGCAATTCTTGCAGATAGATTGGGATGCAACAAAAACAGGAGAATTGTTAACTGATTTAGGATTGGAAGTTGAAGGAATTGACACCAAAGAATCTATCAAAGGAAGTTTAGAAGGTATTGTTGTTGGCGAAGTTTTGACCTGCAAGCAACATCCGAATGCAGATCGATTAAAAATTACAACTGTATATATAGGAAGTGGTGAACCTTTACAAATTGTTTGTGGCGCACCCAATGTAGCCGTTGGACAAAAAGTACCTGTGGCAACAATAGGTACAACGTTGTATGACGCTAAAGGCGAAGGATTTAAAATTAAAAAAGGAAAGATTAGAGGAGAAGAAAGCTATGGAATGATTTGTGCCGAAGACGAATTAGGTCTAGGAAAAGGACATGATGGAATTCTTGTTTTAGATGCCGATATTAAGGCAGGAACTCTTGGCGCAGAAGTTTTTAATATAGAAAAAGATGAAGTCTTTGAAATTGGGTTAACACCCAACAGGTCAGATGCGATGAGCCATTTTGGAGTGGCAAGAGATTTGCGTGCAGGTCTGATGCAACAAGGCATTCATTTAGAACTCATTTCCCCTTCGGTAAATGATTTTCATATAACAGAAAAAACATTAAAAATAGCTGTTGAGGTTGAAAATAAAGAATTAGTACCTCGTTATTGCGGGATTACAATCACAGACGTGGTCGTAAAAGATTCACCAGAATGGATTCAAAACAGACTCAAAGCAATTGGCATTACTCCTAAAAATAATATTGTTGATATTACCAATTATGTATTGCACGAATTAGGACAACCCTTACACGCTTTTGATACACAAAAAATAAGAGGCAATAAAATTTTGGTAAAAACTTTAAACGAAGGAACAAAATTTACCACTTTAGATGAAGTTGAAAGAAAGTTATCATCAGAAGATATTATGATTTGTGATGCAGATTCCAATCCTCTCTGTATTGGCGGTGTTTTTGGGGGAATAAAATCGGGCGTTACAGAAAACACCACCGCTATCTTTTTAGAATCAGCCTATTTTAATCCCATATCCATACGAAAAACAGCCAAAAGACACGCTCTAAATACAGATGCATCTTTTCGTTTTGAACGCGGAATAGATATTAATATGACGGAACATGCCTTAAAACGTGCTGCATTATTAATTGAAGAATATGCTGACGGAACAATAAGTTCTGACATTTCTGATTTTTATCCAGAAAAAATAGAAGATTTTCAAGTGTTTTTGTCTTATGAAAATACAAATAAGTTAATTGGTCAAGAGATTTCTAAAGAGACGATTAAAAATATTTTGGCTTCTTTAGACATTAAAATTAATAGTGAAACGGAAACAGAATTAGAGCTAACAATTCCATCGTATAGAACTGATGTACAGCGTGAAGCCGATGTTATTGAAGAAATTTTGCGAGTGTATGGATACAATAACATTGAGTTTTCTCACAAATTAAATACCTCTATTTCTTTTGATTCCAATAATGAAACCAAGATAGAAAACATCGTTGCCAATCAATTAAGTTCATTAGGTTTTAATGAAACCATGGCAAATTCTTTAACAAAAGAAAACTATATCCATCTATCTGAAACATTGCAATCTGAACATAACATTGCGATGTTAAATCCTTTGAGTAACGATTTAAAAGTATTGCGTCAATCATTATTATTTAGTGGTTTAGAATCGGTTTCATATAATATCAACAGAAAAAATAATTCGTTAAAATTTTATGAATTTGGTAAAACCTATCATAAATATGATGCAAAATACCAAGAAGATAAGCATCTAACGCTTTTTGTAACTGGAACGAGAACAAAAGAAAGTTGGAAAACTACCTCGCAAAAGGCTGATTTCTTTTATATAAAAGGAATTGTAACCGCTTTATTACATCGTTTAGGAATTAACAATTTTAAAACTTCACCAACAAAATCGGATGTTTTTTCAGAAGGAATTACTTTAGGTTTGGGAAAAATAAAATTGGTGAATATAGGGGTTGTAAAAAACTCCATTTTAAAAGAGTTCAACATAAAACAAGAAGTATTATTTGCTGATATTCATTGGGATTATTTGATACAGTTAGTCGGGAAAAAGAACATAAAAGTTTCTGATTTGCCTAAATTTCCATCCGTAAAAAGAGATTTAGCATTATTATTAGATACCGAAATAGCTTTTAAAGATGTGTATAATTTGTCCTTTCAATCAGAAAGAAAATTATTAAAAGAAGTCGATTTATTTGATGTTTATGAAGGCGATAAATTGCCCGAAGGGAAAAAATCCTATGCAGTAAGTTTTGTTTTACAAGACACTACAAAAACTTTGACAGACAAACAGATAGACAAAATAATGCAAAAATTACAGCAAACATTTGAGAAGAATTTGGGAGCTGTTTTAAGATAAACTAATTAGAAATAGAGATTGATACATCTCAATTAGAGAGATGATAAAATTACTGAACAATTAGTTTAAAATCAATATTTTACTACTAGACGTTTTTTTAAAATCTGATAAAAAAAGAATAAAAATGAATTATATACAACAAGCATACAAAGGAAAAAACAAATGGTATCATTGGGTAGTAACCATTGTTTTAGTATTTTTTGGATGGCAAATTTTAGGCGCAATTCCACTTTTAGTAACGGCAGTGACGCATTCTGCTGATATGACAGAGTTTACAAAAGCAGCAGAAGATAGTTTTATGAGTTTAGGAATCAATAGCAATCTATTCTTATGTTTAGTCATTTTTATGTTTGCCATAGGTTTATTGTTCTTGATTATTGGCGTAAAATACATTCATAAAAGAAGTGTAACATCTTTAGTTACCAGTAGAAATAAAATAGATTGGAAACGTTTTTGGTTTGGTTTTATCACTTGGGGAATTTTAGCCATAGTTATTATAGGAGCTGAAATTTTGATTTCTCCAGAAAATTATAGCTACAATTTTAAACCAATTCCTTTTATTATTTTATTAGCCATTTCTTTCTTGTTTTTGCCATTACAAACAAGTTTTGAAGAATTGTTATTTAGAGGATATTTTATGCAGGGACTTGGAATATTGGCTAAAAACAGATGGTTGCCACTTATTTTAACATCCGTTTGTTTTGGATTATTACACGCCGCAAATCCTGAAGTAGAAAAATTAGGATACATTACAATGGTTTTTTATATAGGTACAGGTTTCTTCTACGGAATTATCACCTTAATGGACGAAGGAACTGAACTAGCATTGGGCTTGCACGCCATAAATAATATAATTGCTGCATTTTTTGTAACTACAAATTGGACAGTTTTTCAAACAGATGCGTTGTTTATTGACACTTCAGAACCCTCTGTAGGTTGGGAAATGTTTTTACCCGTGTTCGTTTTATATCCTTTAATGCTCTTGTTTTTCTCTAAAAAATATGGTTGGACAAATTGGGAAGACAAATTATTTGGCAAAATTGAAAAACCAAGTTTGGGTAATTATGATGACAATTATAGCGTTTTAGAAGATATTGAAACAGCATAATTTTCATAACACCTTTCAATTAAACGAACACTCATTTACTTCAGTTGATGAAATTTTAAGGTATGCTCACAAATTTTCTGAAGAACTTTATTTTTTTCTAAAAGATTGGTTTTCTGATACTGATTATATTAGTGTTCATACTTCAGGTTCTACGGGAAAACCAAAACCCATTCAACTTAAAAAAGAGTTTGTAAAAAACTCCGCAATGGCAACGGGAAGTTATTTTAATTTGCAGGAAAATACCTCAGTTTTGCTGTGCTTGCCCATCACCTATATTGCTGGAAAAATGATGTTAATAAGAGCATTGGTTTTAGGTTGGCAATTAGATATTGTTCCTCCAACTTCTTTTCCTTTGGAAAAAATAAAAAGACAATATGATTTTTCTGCGATGATTCCGTTGCAATTAGAAAAATCAATCCAAAAAATAGGCTTGATTAAAAAGTTAATTGTTGGTGGAAGTTTTGTGTCAAAAAAACTAGAAGACAACATTCAAAATGTTTCTACAGAAGTTTTTGCAACGTATGGAATGACAGAAACCATTACGCATATTGCTGTTAAAAAACTAAATAACAAATCCGTTTCGCCAACTTTTTATGAAGTTCTACCGAACGTCACCATTTATAAAGATGATAGAGATTGTTTGGTCATTGAAGCACCAAAAATTACAGATACAGTTATTTTTACAAATGATGTAGTAAAGCTCATCTCTGATACGCAATTTGAATGGTTAGGGCGTTTTGACAATGTGATTAATTCAGGAGGAATAAAATTACATCCAGAAAAAATAGAAGAAAAATTGGCTGAAATTATCAACGAACGCTTTTTTGTGGCTGGAATTTCTGATACTGTTTTGGGTGAAAAGTTAGTTTTAATGATCGAGTTAGAAAGTACAAAAGCTAAAAAGTTAAAAAATGTTATTGAAGAAAAAATCAACAATCTACCATCGCTTTCTAAATTTGAAATTCCAAAAGAGATTTATTTTGTAAACAGATTTGTAGAAACAGCAACAAGAAAAATCCAACGAAAAAAAACATTGGATTTAATTGGAGTTTGCTGATTTTCTAGAGTAGAGGATGCAATTAAAATTGCGTTTGCTTGTTGAAACTATTGCTTTTTTATTTTTATAAAATTACTCCATTAAAAATAATAGCATAAAATTATATTGTATTTTTGGAGTTCCTATAAAGTATGTTTTTATGAAAAAAATCAATATGGTTGATCTTCAAGGTCAGTATGCAAAAATTAAAGAAACCGTAGATACTTCAATCCATAAAGTTTTAAATTCTTCAGCCTATATAAACGGCCCTTTAGTCCGTGAATTTCAAGCGGATTTAGAAAAATATTTAGATGTAAAACACGTAATTCCTTGTGCAAACGGAACGGATGCTTTGCAAATAGCCATGATGGGTCTAGGCTTAGAACAAGGCGATGAAGTAATTACTGCCGATTTTACTTTTGCCGCAACTGTAGAGGTCATTGCATTATTAAAACTAATCCCCGTTTTGGTAGATGTTGATGCTGATACGTTTAACATCAATATTGAAGCACTTAAAAAAGCCATAACCCCAAAAACAAAAGCCATTGTTCCTGTTCATTTGTTTGGGCAAGTAGCTAATATGGATGCGGTTATGGAAATTGCCAAAGAACATAATTTATTTGTGATTGAAGATAATGCCCAAGCCATTGGTGCAGATTATACCTTTAAAAACGGAACAAAACAAAAAGCAGGAACTATTGGAACTGTGGGAACTACTTCGTTTTTTCCTTCCAAAAATTTAGGGTGTTATGGTGATGGTGGTGCAATTTTTACGAATGACGATGAGTTGGCGCATATTATAAAAGGAATGGTAAATCACGGAATGTACAAACGATATTACCACGATGTTATAGGTGTAAATTCAAGATTAGACAGTATTCAGGCAGCTGTTTTAAAAACAAAATTGCCTTTTTTAGATGAATATTGCGAAGCTCGTAGAAATGCGGCACGGTTTTATAACAATGCTTTTGCTAGCAATCCGAATATTGTTACACCAACAACCAATTCTTGTGGGGCAATTTGTGATACTTGCAATTGCCACGTTTTTCATCAATATACGCTCAAAATTACCAACGGAAAACGAGATGACTTACACAAACATTTATTAGATAATGGCATTCCAAATGCTATTTACTATCCTGTTGCCTTACATGCCCAAAAGGCATATATAGATTCTCGTTATAAAGAAGAAGACTTTCCCGTTACCAATGAACTCGTCAAAACAGTCATTTCTTTGCCTATGCATACCGAATTAGATACAGAACAGTTAGCGTTTATTACTAAAACGATATTGGATTTTGTTGGGTAAAAAAATACTCAAAGCTAATTTACTTTGAGTATATTTTAGAGTGTTGAAAACACTATCTAACTCGCAATCGTTCCTTTTCCCCTTGTAGGTTTATCAATTCAATCAAAAATGGATATCCTCTTCTTGAATATCTATCTATAAGTTCTATGGCTTGTTCCGCATTTGAAACATTTTTATCATCTACTTTTGTAACGATATAATTATCTAGCCTATTTTCCGTTCCCTTTTCATTAGATCTTACTATTTTAACTCCGTTTGAAATATTTCTTCTCTGAAGTTCTTTTTGAGTTAGGTCTTTCAACTCCCAACCCAATGTTTCGGACATAAGTTTTTTTGCTCTTTTGCTTAATTTTACTTTTTTTGTTAGTAATTTTCCATCTCTATCAACGGTAATATCAACAAAATCTCCAGGTCTTTTTGCAGTAAGTTGACCTCTTAATTCAGAGAATTTTGAAATTTTTACGTTGTTTACTTTTTTGATAATATCTCCTTCCCTTAATCCCGCTTTTTTTGCATTACTTTCATCATCAATTGCGCCAATTTTTACACCTTCTATATTTTTTGCTGAATTATCGATATTAATTCCAATAATTGCTTCTTGTACGATGCCAAATTCTAATAAATCATCTATAATTTTTTTAGCAATGTTGGAAGGCACAGCAAATGAATATCCTATAAAAGAACCTGTTCTAGAAGATATTGCGGTATTAATTCCTACCAATTCTCCACGCGTATTTACCAAAGCACCGCCACTATTTCCTGGGTTTACCGCAGCATCTGTTTGTATAAACGAATCGATAGAAGTGTTTCCTTCCAAATCTCTTCCTTTGGCACTTACAATACCTGCGGTTACCGTAGATGTTAGATTATAAGGATTTCCAACTGCTAATACCCATTCGCCAATTTTAATATTGTCGGAATTTGCAAACGGAATTGAAGGTAAGTCAATATCAGCATCAATTTTTAACAAAGCAATATCATTATTTTTGTCTGCTCCAATGACTTCTGCTTTGTATTTTTGTCTATTATTTAAGGTGATTTCTAATGCGTTGGCACCAGCTATTACGTGATTGTTGGTAATAATATATCCGTCAGTAGAAATAATAACACCACTTCCTGTACCTACTTGTTCGTATCTTCTTGTTCCATTTCCGTTTCCAAAGAACAAATCAAAAGGATTTTGTTGTGTTCTAATAGCAGTATTTTTAACGTGTACAACTGCGTTTACACTATTTTGAGCAGCCACAGTAAAATCAGTAGAAATAGCATTCGTAACAGCTGTATTTGCTGTTGGTTTATAATTTGCCTGAACCGTTTGCATAGGCTGTTGAATCGTTTTTTCTATGATTACGGGGTCATTAAATAACATTTTGTAACCTCCAAGAGTTATTGCTCCTCCTAAAAGTACCATTCCTAAAAATCCAAAAAATTTCTTCATCTGTTTATTTTTTATAGATTATTATACTATCCATTTAATCAGTACACATATAACTATGATGTATTGATAGATATTGCATACAATTACATTTTTCACTAAAACATACCAAACACACTAAAACAACTTCAACATAAAATTCAGCATACATCTTGCAGTCCTACGTCCTAATAGTCATACGTCTTACGTCCTATAGTCATACGTCAACCCATCATCCTAAAAACATTACCCATCCAAAGATACCATTTTTAACATATCCGCAAAACCTGTTTAACTTCATTTTAACGTACTTTAACCGCCTTTTAACAATCCATTTTTGTTTTTGAAATTCCTACCTTTGTATATGCTTTTTAGTTTTTATAAATACCAAGGAACAGGAAACGATTTTGTGATGATTGATAATAGAGCAAAAACCTTTCCAAAAGAAAATTCTGTCAAAATTGCAGCAATCTGTAATCGGCATTTTGGAGTAGGCGCAGATGGTCTTATCCTCCTAGAAAATGATGCTGAAACTGATTTTAGAATGGTTTATTTTAATGCCAATGGAAGTGAAGGAAGTCTCTGCGGAAATGGAGGTCGTTGTATGGTGGCTTTTGCAAAAAAATTGAAGATAATAGAATCTAACACCTCTTTTATGGCTATTGACGGTATTCATTATGCACATATAGAAAATGATTTCGTTGCATTGCAAATAGCGGATGTTGATACCATTGACGTTTATAAAAAACACCTATGTATAGATACAGGTTCACCACACCATATTCAACTCGTAGAAAACATTGCTGAATATCCTGTTTTTTCTGAAGGGAAAAAAATTAGGAATACGATGTATGGAAAAGCGGGAAGCAATATAAATTTTGTACAACAGCTAGATACAAACACCTTTAAGGTAAGAACGTATGAACGAGGTGTAGAAGACGAAACCCTAGCATGTGGCACAGGAGTAACTGCAGTAGCTATTGGAATGCATAAAATTGGTAAAACAAAAAATAATTCAATTCATGTAGAAGTAGAAGGAGGAACCTTGGAGGTTTCTTTTTATGAAGAGCATGGCGTTTATAAAAACATATACTTAAAAGGTACAGCTACTTTTGTTTTTGAAGGAAGTATTGAGGTTTAGAATCTTAAAACGAATTTTTGATGCTAGCTTATATTAAAGGAGTAGTAAAAATTTATAAATTTAACAATCATTCCTGTTTTTTGTGATGATAAGAACAAAAATTTACACAATTTTATAGAATTCTATATTTTGTTTATTATGAATTACAAGAAATAATGTATCTTGTACCGAATTTTTAATTAAAATCAAACTTTATTATGAGAAAAATTACTTTATTATTTAGTTTTTTTGCTTTTACCTTTTTAGGTTACGGGCAATATTTAACAGAAGGCTTTGAGGGAGCAACAATACCTCCTGCAGGTTGGACACATAATCAAACTAGTGCCACAGAAACTTGGGAAATAACTACAACAGTATTTCATTCAGGATCTAACGCTGCCACAGTTAATTATCATGCTACTGATGCTCAAGATGAAACACTGGTTACACCGTCTATGGATTTATCTAGTGCAACTTCACCAAGAGTGCGTTTTTGGTTTAGTATGAGTTATTATTGGAGTATAAATCCTAATGATAATTATGACTTTAAAGTCAGTGTTAAAGATAATACTACAAGTACAACTACAGAAATTTGGACAGAAGCATCACAAGGAACTTTTGATAATTTTACTTGGTATGAAGTAACGTTAGATTTAACAGCTTATGCTGGTAAAAATGATATTCAAATAGAATTTAACTATTCAGGAACAGATGGAGCAGCTTTATATTTTGACGACATTATAGTTGAAGAAGCCCCAACTTGTGAAGTTCCAACAGCTTTAACAGTTGCTAATATAGGAACAACCTCTGTTGATATTGGTTGGACTGCTAGCACTACTGGAGAAACTGCGTGGGAATATGTAGTACAAGCTGCAGGTGGAAGTGCGCCTTCAGGAGCAGGTACAGGGACTTCAACAAACCCAACAAATGTTACTGGTTTAACAGCCAATACTGCTTACGAATTTTATGTAAGAGCAGATTGTACAGGAGGCGATTATAGTTCTTGGGTTGGGCCTATGGCTTTCACAACCGCTTGCGATACTTTTACAGCACCATATTCCGAAGATTTTGAAAATGCAGGAGCAATACCAAATTGTTGGACAATGTCGGGTGGTGAAGATTGGTTATTTGCAAATACAGGAAGTGGAAATCATATTGGT
>JBMYWO010000058.1:0-11247 GCA_049607505.1 Polaribacter sp. | reverse complement strand
CCAAAATAAGCAGCATCTGGTGTAACAATTTCAAATAAACGTTTTACAATCGTGCCAACACCGTCAAAATGTCCTTCCCTAAATTTTCCTTCCATTTGATGTTCTAATCCATCAAAATCAAATTTTTCTGAAACAATTTTTTCAGTATAAATTTCATCCACCGTAGGTGAAAACAAAATATCGCAAGAAATAGTTTCTAGCAACGTGATGTCGTTTTTTAAGGGTTTTGGATATTTCTCTAAATCATCTTTATTGTCAAACTGTGTTGGGTTTACAAAAATACTTACAACAACAATGTCGTTTTTTTGTTTTGCTCTTTTAATAAGTGACAAATGTCCTTCGTGCAAAGCACCCATAGTTGGTACAAAACCAATGGTTTTGTTTTGCTTTTTTAGTTGGGATAAGAGGGCTTTTAAATGGTGTGTTTTTTCGAAAATTTTCATTCTAAATTATGATAAATGTTTTTAGAAACTATTTAAGCAGATGACAAAAAACAAGTATTATTGATTGAAAACCTTGTAAGTCTTTTGTTATCAAGACCTTTCAGGTTTTAAAAACCTGAAAGGTCTCAAAACGTTTGTTTTTAAAATGCTGATTTTAAATAAATTATGTGCTAATATTATTTTTTTGGTTCAAATTTAATTAAAATTCATAATTTTTAATATATTTGTTAATAAAAATTCACACTAAATTATAATAAAATGATACAAATAGTTGAACAATATAATAATTATATTCAACAAATTCCAAACTTAATAAATCAAACAGACTATAAATCAAGCTATTTTATAAAGTTGTTAGATTTAAAACCACCAACTTATTACAGGAAATTAAGAGAGAATGCTTTTTCAATTGAAGAGGTTCATAAATTAACGCGAGCATTATTTCCGAAAGAAGCTTTTTTGCAAGAGATTACAAGAGATTTAAAAATTTCTGATGATGATTATAAGAATGGGCGAGTATTGGATCATAAACAAGTTATGCAAAATTTAACTGCAAAATATTTATAACCAAAAAGGCTTTTTATAATTGTTCCAAAAAGAACGAATTATAATTTTATGATCTCTCATTTCATAAAACATATAAATCTGTTTTACAACTAAAATTTTACGACTTCCAATTTCTTTATCATATTGTCCAAGATTTGGATTTGTAGCTAACAAATTAATTAGACTGTCAAGTTTATTTAGGTAGTTGATTAAAACTTTTTGCTCCCAGTTCATTATGAGATAATCAATATTTTTTTCGTTCTCAATAACTGCCTTTTCTGTCCATATAATTTTCATTCTTTAATCATAAATTACAAATCATAATTGTTTAGGATTTAAGTTCATATATAATTTGCCAAATAATTGCAATAAAGTGTGGCAAATTTATAATGTTGCCAAAGCTGTGGTATCTGCAAACTTACCATTTTAACACGATATTTGCATAATAATTTGTATTTTTGCAAACTCGCATACAAAAGAGTTTGATTTAAATGAAGGACAAGAGAATATTATTTGTTTCGTCAGAAGTAGTGCCTTACTTACCAGAAACAGAGTTATCATCGACTGCGTTTCAAACCGCCAAAAATGCCCATTCTAAAGGTGTTCAAACACGTATTTTTATGCCAAGATATGGCGTGATTAATGAGCGAAGACATCAACTACATGAAGTGATTCGTTTGTCTGGAATGAACTTGATTATCAATGATATGGATATGCCATTGATTATAAAAGTTGCTTCCATTCCTAAAGAAAGAATGCAGGTTTATTTTATAGATAATGAAGAATATTTTAAGCGTAAAGCCGTTTTTACAGATGAAAATAACACCTTGTTTTCTGATAATGATGAACGTGCCATTTTCTTTGCAAAAGGCGTTGTAGAAACGGTAAAAAAGCTAAATTGGGCACCAGATATTATTCATATTCACGGTTGGATGGCATCTTTGCTTCCACTTTATTTAAGAGAATTTTATCATGACGAGCCATTGTTTACAGAAAGTAAGATTGTAACTTCGCTGTATCAAAATGGTTTTGAGGGAACATTAAATGCAGAACTAATCAATAAAGTGAAGTTTGATATTGCTAAAGAAGAAAAACTAACAACGATTAATACACCTAACCATACAAACATTTTAAAAAGTGCTATTGAAAATTCTGATGCAATTATTCACGGAAGTGAAGAAATTTCTGAAGAATTAAATTCTTTTATCAAACAGCAAGACATTCCTGTTTTAGAGTTTCAAGCAGAGAATTTAAAAGAAAATTATTTGAATTTTTATACCGATTTAATTGCGGAACATTAATTGTTTTTTAAGGTGAAAAAAATTATACAAAAAAGTATTTATGTAGGTGTTTTAGTGTTTATTTTTTCAGGAATTATTTCTTGTGAAAAAGATTTTACTAACATTGGAACGAGTATTATCAATAATACACAATTTTCTACAGATGTAGAATTAGTAGCTATTGAAATAGAAAATAGTCCAGTAGAAAATGTACAATCAGATAATATTAGCATAGAGCCAGGTCAATATCTATTAGGTGTTCATGCCAGTCCAGACTACGAAAAAATAGAGGCTTCTATCATTTCTCAAATTACCATAAGCACAGGATTAACTTTAGTTGACAATGCCTACGGAGCAGATACAACCGTTGTTTCTACCATAGACACTGTTTTTCTGAAATTGCCTTACCAAGCTACATTGACTGAAAACACATCTTCAGGTCCTGAATATGAATTGGATTCTATCATTGGCGATGTAGCCACTGCCTTTACTTTAAATGTTTATCAATCAGATACGTATTTGAGTAGATTAAATCCGTCGGATCCATCAAAAATTAACAGTTATCTCTCTGACGATCCCTACCAAAAAATAGGAAGTGAGTTAAATAGCGAAGTAAACTATCCATTTACCCCTAATAAAAATGACACCATGATGGTTGTTAAAAGATGGTTGAGCGATGCTAGTCTGTATGCAAAAGACACCATTAAATATAACACTACAGCAACTTCAGATATTCCAGTTCCTTTTGCTAGAATTCCTTTAGATGAAGCTACATTTAAAACCTTGTTTTTAGATAAGTATGAATCGCCAGAATTTGAAACTCAAGAGGCTTTTAATGATTATTTTAGAGGAATTATTTTAGAAGCTACAGGAAATGAAGGCTCGTTAATTTCTTTTGATTTTAACAATACTATTACTCAATTAAACCCCTCTATTGAAGTCTATTATACAAACACCGTTTTAAAAGCTGGCACAACAATTATAGACACCATTAAAAAGAACACTACTTTTTCTTTAGCAGGTATTCGTAGAAATCCTTTTAAAATGACAGATAGAGTGTATCCTGCAAACGAAGAAGTAAAAGTTCAAGGAGCAGCAGGAAGCGAAGCCACCATAACACTTTTTGATGCTGCTAAATTAGCAGAATTAAGAACCAAAAATTGGTTGATAAATGACGCTTCACTTACATTTTATATCAATCAAGATGCAGATACCACTTCAGTACCCTCTAGAATGTATTTATATAAAAATGAACTCATTAATTCGCAAACTGTTTTAGGTCAAATAAAAGACAGCTATAGCGAATCCGTATTTTTTGGAGGTTTTCTAGAAAGAGATAACGGGAAAAAAGATCGTTATACATTTAGAATTACAGATTACATCTCTGATTTGTTAAGCGGAGAGACAAACTACAATCCCGCTTTAAGATTAAAAGTTTTTAATCCCACAGACTTACCCGTTTCAGACACTGTTTTTAGACCCTATAATTGGAATCCCAAAGCGGTTACACTCTTAAATCATTCCCCCTTAAATGGAACTAGGAAAGCACAATTAAAGATTTCCTATTCAGAAAAAAGGAATTAATTCAACAATACAAATAATTATTTATGTGTGGTATTACAGGTTATATAGGTTTTAGAGAAGCCTACCCAATTGTAATTAATGGTTTAAAGAGATTAGAATATCGTGGGTATGACAGTGCAGGAGTGATGATGTATGACGGCGAAGAAATGCACCTTTCTAAAACAAAAGGAAAAGTTTCTGACCTAGAGGAAATTATACATAAAAACGAAAAACGCAAAAAAGGAAACATAGGAATTGGTCATACACGTTGGGCTACACACGGTGTACCCAATGATACAAACTCTCACCCACATTTTTCAGAATCAGAAAATTTAGTCATTGTTCATAATGGAATTATAGAAAATTATGACACCTTAAAAAAAGAATTAATTTCTCGTGGCTATACTTTTAAAAGTGATACAGATACCGAAGTTTTAGTCAACTTAATTCAAGAAGTAAAAAAAGAAGAGGGCTGTAAGTTAGGAAAAGCAGTACAGTTAGCATTGACCAACGTTATTGGAGCGTATGCAATTGCTGTTTTTGATAAAACCAAGCCCGACGAATTGGTTGTTGCGAGACTTGGAAGCCCTATAGCTATTGGTGTTGGAAAAAATTTTAAAGAGTTTTTTATCGCTTCAGATGCTTCGCCTTTTATAGAATATACCAAAGATGCTATTTATTTAGAGGACGAAGAATTAGCCGTAGTCAAATTAAATAGAGAGATAAGAGTTCGGAAAATTACGGATGATTCTATGGTGGATACCCACGTGCAAGAACTTCAAATGAGTCTTGAGCAAATAGAAAAAGGAGGCTATGAGCATTTTATGCTGAAAGAAATTCATGAACAGCCAAAAGCCATCATAGACACGTATAGAGGAAGAATGTTGGCGGACAAGGGAATTATTAGAATGGCAGGAATAGACGATAATCTTTCTAAATTTTTAAATGCGGATAGAATTATTATTGTTGCCTGCGGAACTTCGTGGCACGCAGGATTGGTAGGAGAATATCTTTTTGAAGATATGACAAGAATTCCTGTAGAAGTAGAATATGCTTCCGAATTTAGATATAGAAATCCAATTATTACACCCAAAGATGTGGTGATAGCCATCTCTCAATCAGGAGAAACTGCTGATACACTTGCGGCTGTTAAATTAGCAAAATCTAAAGGTGCTTTTGTGTTTGGTGTTTGCAACGTGGTAGGGTCTTCTATTGCAAGAGAAACCTATGCAGGAGCCTATACGCATGCAGGTCCAGAAATAGGCGTTGCATCTACAAAAGCATTTACCACTCAAATTACGGTATTGTCTTTAATTGCTTTAAAACTAGCAAAAGAAAAAGGAACGTTATCAAAATCTGTTTTTCAAACCTATTTACAGACCATGCAATTAATTCCTAATCAAGTTGAAAAACTATTGGAAATTGATAGTCATATTAAATATATAGCCTCTGTTTATAAAGATGCTACCAATTGTTTGTATTTAGGAAGAGGCTTTAATTTTCCAGTTGCTTTAGAAGGTGCTTTAAAATTAAAAGAAATTTCTTATATCCATGCAGAAGGATATCCAGCAGCAGAAATGAAACACGGGCCTATTGCTTTGATTGATGAAAATATGCCAATTTTTGTAATTGCTACAAACAAAGGACATTACGAAAAAGTAGTGAGCAATATTCAAGAAATAAAATCGAGGTCAGGAAAAATTATTGCGGTGGTTACTGAAGGCGATACGCAAGTAAAAGAAATTGCAGATCACGTCATTGAAATACCCGAAACAGAGGAAGCATTTACACCTTTGTTAACAACAATTCCATTCCAATTATTATCCTACCATATTGCAGTAATGCTAAACAAAAATGTAGATCAACCTAGAAATTTAGCAAAATCGGTTACCGTAGAATAGTGTTCAGTAAACAGTGTTCAGTCGCAGTGGTCAGTCACAGTATTCAGTAGCAGTTTTCAGTCAATTACTACTGGCTAAATTGAGATTGAAACTGAAAACTGTTACTGAAAACTGAAAACTACTCACCGAACTTTATCATGAACCTTCGTATGATTTCCATCATTCCAAAGCGTTAAAATATCTGTTGCTACACTTGCGCCACTTCCTGCTGCAATTGAAAATTGACTTCGCCAACCCGCAATAGTTCCACAACAATACAGTCCTTGTTTTATAAGATGATTATCATTTTTTAACTGAATTCTATCCTTTGCAGGATTTGCTTTTTCGTGAGGTTCTACATATTGTTCTAGTCCTTTTATAGAAAAAGGTTTTGAATAATTTAGAGCAATAATAACAATTTTAGAAAAGCAGGTTTCTTTATTCGTGATAATTTTATATCCGTCATTAATAGTATCAATAGCAATTACTTTTTCATTTTCTATTTGATGCATGTGTGGATACAAATTGCGTAGTTGTTTTTTTCCTTCAATTAAAATATTTTTTCCAAGTGTTTTTGGAGAAAGACCTAAAACATTATTAAACAACGCATTTTGTAAATGAGATGATTTTTGGTTGATGATAATACCAATATTTTTATCTTTTGCAAACGCTTTTTTGTGAGCAGAACCCAAAACCAAAGCACATTGCATTCCTGCCACACCGCCACCAATAATTAGTGAGTCGAAAATCATTTTAAACAAATAAAGCTTTAATATTAGTGGCAAACAATTTTACCGCAATTGCTAATAAAACGACTCCAAAAACTTTACGAATTATAAGTATCCCATTAGAGCCAATAATACGTTCAATTTTAGAAGAGGTTTTTAAAACAACATAAATGACAACAACATTCAACAGTACAGCAACAATAATATTTTCTGTATAAAACTCTGCTCGTAAAGAAAGTAGCGTTGTCAAACTTCCAGGGCCCGCAATTAAAGGAAAAGCCAAAGGAAATACGGATGCTGTAACCGCATTGTTTCCACCATCTTTATATAATGTAATTCCCAAAATCATTTCTAGAGCAATAAAAAATAAAATAAATGAACCCGCTACGGCAAAAGAATTCACATCAATACCAATTAAACCCAACAAACTTTTCCCTAAAAATAAAAAGACAATCATAATAAGTCCAGCAATTATGGTAGCCTTTTCAGACTGAATATGCCCTGCTTTTTTACGTAAATCTATAATGATAGGAATGTTTCCTACAATATCAATTACTGCAAATAATACCATAAATGCAGTAAGTATTTCTTTAAAGTTAAAATTCATTTTAAATCAAATTAAAGGCCTAAATACATAACAAAAAATAAGCATCATTGATTAAAAACCTTGTAAGTCTTTTGTTATCAAGACCTTTCAGGTTTCAAAAACCTGAAAGGTCTCAAAACATTTGTTTTTAAAATACTGATTTTAAAGAAACTATGTGCTAATATTATTTTTTTGTCAGGTACTTAAATTAAAGCCACAAAATTAGTTAACTAACTTTAAACAAGGCAAGCGAATTAAATTTTTCGCATATTGATAATGATTATTTACTTATTATTAATTATTTTATAAATAAAGAATTATTTTAATTAGAATACAATAATATTTCTATTGATTCTGATGTATATTAATAAAAGAACAGCAGTTAAAAACTTTAGTAGCATTTTAAAAAGACTGTGATAAGAGCAAATAATTTTAGACCAAATTGTACAAGGCTTTTCAATTTTTAAAAGAACTCTCTAGAAGGATTAAAATAAATAATTAAGACACACTTTTTGTATAAAAATTATATGTAATTTTGCTATCTAAAAAATAACTAAAATTATAAAATGGTACATCCAAATACGAAATCGATTTCGTTAGATAATTTAGGAATTAAAAACGCTACTATTCGTTATCAATTAACGTCTAGCGAGTTGCACAATGAAACCCTAAAAAAAGAACAAGGAACAACATCATCTTTAGGAGCACTTGCCGTAAATACAGGCGAATTTACAGGGCGATCTCCTATGGATCGATTTATTGTAAAAGATGAAATTACAAAAGATGAAATTTGGTGGAGCGATATTAACCTGCCTTTTGAAGCTGATAAATTTGATACATTATATGATAAGGTAACGGGTTACTTATCTGAAAAAGAAGTTTTTGTAAGAGATAGTTATGCCTGTGCTGATGAAAACTACAGGTTAAATATAAGAGTTGTAAACGAATATCCTTGGAGCAATATGTTTGCGTACAACATGTTTTTACGCCCCACAGAAGAAGAGTTGAATGACTTTTCTCCAGAATGGATTATCATCAATGCACCAGGTTTTATGGCAGATGCAAAAGTGGATGGAACCCGTCAGCACAATTTTGCTATTTTAAATTTTGAAAAGAAAATAGCCTTAATTGGTGGAACAGGCTATACAGGGGAAATTAAAAAAGGAATTTTTTCTGCTTTAAATTTTATACTTCCCGTTTTCAAAAATACATTACCAATGCACTGCTCCGCCAATGTTGGGAAAAATGGAGATACTGCCATCTTTTTTGGTTTGTCTGGCACAGGAAAAACAACCTTATCTACAGATCCTAATAGAAGTTTAATTGGTGATGATGAGCATGGTTGGACAGCAGAAAATACGGTGTTTAATTTTGAAGGAGGATGTTATGCAAAAGTAATTAATCTTTCTAAAGAAAAAGAACCAGAGATTTATGAAGCCATAAAAAAAGGTGCTATTTTAGAAAATGTAATTTTGGATGATGGTGGAGTTGTGAATTTTGAAGATACTTCTATCACACAAAACACAAGAGTTAGTTATCCTATTGAGCATATAGATAATATTCAACAACCGTCTATTGGTAAGAACCCAAAAAATATTTTCTTTTTAACGGCAGATGCTTTTGGCGTTTTGCCTCCCATTTCTAAACTAACGCCAAGTCAGGCAGCCTATCATTTTATTTCTGGTTATACCGCAAAAGTAGCAGGAACTGAAGCTGGTGTTACAGAACCTGTACCTAGTTTTTCTGCCTGTTTTGGTGCGCCTTTTATGCCCTTGCACCCAACACGTTATGCTGAAATGTTGAGTAAAAAAATGCAAGAATCTGGTGTACATGTTTGGTTGGTAAATACAGGTTGGTCTGGAGGACAATATGGAGTTGGAAAACGTATGGCTCTAAAATATACAAGGGCAATGATTACCGCTGTTTTAAACGGAGATTTAGGCGATTATACTTACGAAGATTATCATATACATTCTGTATTTGGAGTGGCACAACCAAGAAGTTGCCCTGGAGTTCCAACATCCGTTTTAAGTCCAAGAGCAACTTGGAATAATGATGAAGCTTATTATAAAACAGCATTCAAATTATCGAATGCGTTTAGAGAAAATTTTAAAGAATTTGAAGAATTTGCAAGCGAAGAAATACGTAGAGGAGGACCTCAACGGTATGCTTTTTAAGACTTTCATTTTTAGTTTGTTAGAAATAATCTACTCAAGTTTTGCGCCTCCAAAAGTAGAGTAAACATTGTGATTTAGTTTTTATTTTTGCAGTCATTTTTTGCCTTAATATTTTATAAACTATTCCAACACAATTTCCAAAACTGACATTTTTTTAATTCTTTCATTGGGTTACCCATTTAGTTCTCAGACTATTGAAAATCAGTAATAAATTTATTTTTAGATTTTGAATAAATTTACTCGGAACCTAATATTATATTGCCTTTATAAAATTAAAAAATAATTTTCGTGACTTAACTGGGTAACCCAATTAACATAATATTTCTAGATCATTAATTTTAAAAAAATGCTACACTATAATATAATGATAGTCAGTAAATTAATTTTTAACTTAATGACATTCCTTGCGAGGTAGTTCATTTTGAAAATTTGTGAAATCTGTATCTTTTTTTTGAGTGTTGATGTAAAAATACTCAATATTTTATAAATTTATAAAAACATTTTTAACATGAAAAAATCATTACTTCTTTTAGTATGTATCTCAATTTCTTTTAACGGATTTTCACAATTTTTTAAAGATAAAAAAGACATCACAAATTTTGACGGATTTTTTAAATTTTATTATGATGATAATGCTGACAAACTTTTTCTTCAAATAGATACATTAGATGAAGAGTTTCTATACGTTGGTTCGCTTTCAGAAGGAATTGGGTCTAATGATATTGGTTTGGATAGAGGACAATTGGGTGATGGAGTTGTTGTAAAATTTAAGAAAGCAGGAAATAAAATTTTGTTGATTCAGCCCAATCAGAAATATAGAGCGATTACTACTAATAAAGAAGAAAAACAATCTGTAAAAGAAGCCTTTGCAAAATCGGTTTTACACGGTTTTGTGATTAAAGAAACAAAAAATAACAGTTATTTAGTAGATGCTACTGACTTTTTTATACGGGATGCACACGGAGTTTCCAATAGACTTTCGTCCAGAAAACAAGGAAATTATAGTTTGGACAAAAGCAAAAGTGCTTTTTATATAGAGCGTACAAAAGCGTTTCTTAAAAATGTTGAGTTTGATGTGATGCTTACTTTTAAAGGAAAAGCAAAAGGCTATAACATAAGAAGTGTTGCCCCAAATTCATCTTTGGTTACGGTACATCAACATCATTCTTTTGTAAAATTGCCCGATGATACTTATACGCCAAGAAAGTTTGACCCACGTTGTGGTTCGTATCCTATGTCCTATTTAGATTATGCAACACCTGTAAATCAATCAATTACAAAACGATTTGTATATCGTCATCGTTTAGAAAAGAAAAACCCGAAAGCAAAAATTTCAGAAGCCAAAGAGCCGATTGTTTATTATTTGGATAGAGGAACACCAGAACCTGTTCGTTCTGCATTGTTGGAAGGCGCACGTTGGTGGAATCAAGCGTTTACTGCCATTGGTTATACAAATGCGTTTCAAGTAAAAATGTTGCCAGAAAATGCAGACCCTTTAGATGTGCGTTACAATATGATTCAATGGGTGCATCGTTCTACACGAGGTTGGAGTTATGGAGGCAGTATTGCTGACCCAAGAACTGGCGAAATTATCAAAGGTCATGTTAGTTTGGGTTCGTTACGTATTCGTCAAGATTTTTTAATTGCACAAGCATTGCAAGCTCCTTATAAAAATAACGATTCAAATGATGATTTTGCGCTGCAAATGGCATTGGCAAGAATACGTCAGTTGTCTGCGCACGAAGTGGGGCATACATTAGGTTTTGCTCATAATTTTGCTGCAAGCACCAATAATAGAGCCTCCGTAATGGATTATCCGCATCCAAAATTTACCATACAAGATGATAAAATTGATTTTTCTGATGCATACTCTGTAGGAATTGGAGCGTGGGATAAAGTAACAGTTGCCTACTCATATCAAGATTTTTTAGGCGATGAAGAGCAGGGTTTACAAAAAATTTTAAACGATGCTTTTGCAAGTGGATTGCGCTATATTTCTGATGCCGATGCAAGACCTCAAGGAAGTGCACATGCGTATGCACAT
>JBMYWO010000057.1:0-11295 GCA_049607505.1 Polaribacter sp. | reverse complement strand
GATGATGTAAAAAATTATAGAACCAAAAATAAAATTACAGGTATCTCTAAAGAAGCAGAACTTGCTTTAGAAAACGCATCAAGAAATAATGAAAAAATAATCGGTATTAGAACTGAGTTAAATTTAGCCAAATGGATTCAAGAGAATATAGAACAACAATCTGAAGATGAAAGTTTGCCTCAAAATTTAGGATTTACAGATACTAATATTTCTCAATCTATAATGACCTATAATGAATTGGTTAGCAAAAGAAATAGATTAAGCATCAGTGCAGGAGATAAAAACCCTCTTTTAGTTCAATACCAATCAGAAATTGTTACATTAAAAAGCAACATCAAAAAAAGTATTTCTAATTTAATATATTCCTTAGAGGCAAAATTAAATCAGTTAAATGAAGAAGCTTCTAAAGTAAATGCAAGAGTCTCTTCCATACCTGTTATAGAAAGAGGTTTTATTGATATTGCTAGAGAACAAGAAATTATATCAGGCTTGTATTCTTATCTGTTAAAGAAAAAAGAAGAAACCGCAATTTCTTTGGCAGTTACCGTACCCAACGCAAAAACAATTGATGTTGCTTATGGGTCAGACATACCCGTTTCCCCAAAAAGAAAAATTATTTATTTAGGAGCCTCATTATTAGGTGTGCTTATTCCTTTTATAATTATATACTTAATAAACATTTTAAATACTAAAGTTCATAGTAAAAAAGATATACAAAATAATCTTTCAGTTCCATTTTTAGGTGACATTCCTAAATCAGAAACAAAAGATAAATTTATTATTGGTAAAGAAGCTAGATCTAGTATTTCAGAAGCATTTAGATTGATTAGAACCAATTTAGATTTTATGCTAACTAGCAAAAAAACTACAAAATTTATCTTTACAACATCTACAACAAGTGGGGAGGGAAAATCTTTTATATCCATAAATCTAGCCGCTACATTAGCACTTTCTGATAAAAGAATTCTATTAATGGGAATGGATTTAAGAGCACCCAAAGTAACAGAATACCTAAACATAGAAAATAAAAAAGGAGTTACTAATTATCTAACAGACAGGAACTTAAAACTAGATGATATTAAATTTAATATTCCAGAATTAGGAAGTTTAGACATTATATCCTCTGGTATAATACCACCTAATCCTGCTGAGTTATTAATTAGTGAAGGTGTTGAAAGACTATTCAACGAAGTGAAGAATTATTATTATTATGATTATGTAATAGTAGATACAGCACCCATAAATTTAGTAACAGATACATTATTAATCTCTAAATATGCCGATATGTTTTTGTATGTAGTTAGAGCAAATTATTTAGATAAAAGGCTATTAGCTATTCCAGAAGAACTTTATACAGAAAAAAGATTGAAGAATATGGCCATTGTATTAAATGATGTAGATCCAAGAAAAGGCTACGGCTATGGTTACGGAGGTTATGGCTATGGACAACAAGAAGAAAAACCTTGGTATAAAAAAATATTTAGTTAGATAAAACGGCTGTTATTTTCCATAAGATTTTTTATGAGATCTAAATTCTTCTGATTCCCTATTTTTTTTAACGTTTCTAAATGTTGGTGACGATGTGTATCCGTACCAACAAAATCATACATATTCTCTTTTAATAATTGACCGCTTATTTTTTGAATATTCTTACCGTAATGTTCAGTTAAAGACAAAAGATTTAACTGAAATAAACACCCAGCTTTTTTTAATTGATAATACTTTTCAAAATCATTATGAAAAAAATTATAGCGTTCAGGATGTGCCAAAATAGGTTTATACCCCTGTAATTGAACATCAAAAAGAATATCAAATAAATTAATAGGAGCATTAAAATAAGACATTTCAACCAATATAAAATCATCTTTTAGGGTTAGAATATCTTTCTTTGCCAAACGCAGAGCAAACTGCTCATCCATCATATATTCTGCAGCAGCGCGAATAGAAATATCAGTTATATTTTTCTTTTCTAATGCTGTTCTAACCTCCTCCAATTTGCTTTTAATTGTCTCTGAAGAATTAGGATAGATGTCTCCCAAAACATGTGGTGTTGTTATAAAATGTTTAATTCCATACTCATACATTCTTAGAATAAGACTTATAGAATCCTCTAAAGTTGTTGCACCATCATCAATACCAGGAAGTAAATGAGAATGAATATCTACAAACCCTTTTGGGAAAAAATCAGTTAGCGGAATAGTTTTCTTTTTAAAAAAAAGCATCTTTTATTTTTATGCAAATTTACAATTAAAACTTGAAAATTAAATTTTAAACCGAAAGGGACCTTAAGTTCCATTAGTAAATGCAATTTTTAGGGAGTATTTTATACTCTTAATATCGTTGACCCCTTCGCTCTTTTTGCGAAGTGAAGCGTAGCGAAACGGAGCAAAAAGAGCGAAGGGTTTACCCATCACTCTTAAACTCCTTGATTAAGACTTATATTTATGCTCTACTAAAAATCAATAAATATGAAGCACTTAACTAAAGAACAAAGGTATCAAATAAAAGCCTATCTAGATTGTGGTAAATCAAAACCATTTATAGCAATAGCATTGAAAGTAGATATATCCACTATCTATAGAGAGACGAAACGCAATTCAACAAAACGAGGTTTATATAATCCTGCTTTTGCCCAAGAACTTGCTACTGAAAAAAAAGAACGTTTCTCTAGCAATAGGACGTTTACCAAATCTGTTGAAAAATATGTAAAAAATAAAATAGAACAAGAACAATGGTCGCCTGAACAGATTGTTGGTTATTGTAAAGCGAATGGTATAGAGATGGTAAGTTGTGAGAGAATTTATCAATGTATAAGAAAAGATAAAAAGCAAGGAGGAACCCTATACAAACATCTTAGACATCAATTAAAACACAGAAAAAGACCTGTTTCAGGGAAAAAAATTACCATAAAAGACAAAGTATCTATTGAGCTAAGAAGTGATGTAATCAACAACAAAGAACGATTTGGTGATTGGGAAATAGATTTAATTGTAGGCAAGGATAACAAAGGGGCAATTGTAACGATTGTAGAAAGAAAAACAGCTTTCTTTTTGATGAAAAAACTACCAAATGGAAAGAATGCAGAAGCACTTGCAAAACAGGTAAACGCAATGTTATTGCCTTATAAAGATTTTGTTTTTTCTATTACAAGCGACAATGGAACTGAATTTGCAAAACACGAGACTGTAAAACAGAACTCTGTCTGAATAAAAAAAAGTATTAATTTTATTCAGACAGAGTTCTGTTTTACAGTCTCGTTATTTTCTCATGTTTTTTTCGATCCATAGACATAACTTCAACAAGTTGTTGAAGTTTTGTACTTAATCAATACCTTTATGATACCACCCTAATTTTCTTTGCCAAATTTTATTAGAATTATCTTGCCGTCTTACGTATTATTGTCCTACGTCTTATTGTCCTACGTCAATATATCTTAATTATCCCTTTTAAGACACTATTTTTCTATCCATTCTAATATGTGGAATTCCATCTTCTAAATACTCCTCTCCTACTTGTTTAAAGTCAAGAGATTTATAGAATTTCTTTAAATAGACTTGTGCAGAAATAGTAATATCATCAACTTTAAAATTGTTTTTAATGGCTATGATAGAAGCTTTCATTAATTCTATTCCGTAACCAAAATTTCTTTCTGATGTTGCCACTACTACCCTACCAATACTTGCTTTTTCAAAATAATCATTAGGTTTAAAAATACGTGCATAAGCAATCATTACATCATTTTTATAGCCAAAAATATGCAAGGCTTTTTGGTCTTTAGCATCTACATCTTGATACACACAGTCTTGTTCTACCACAAAAACTTGAGAACGCAATTGAAGTATTTCATACAATTCTGTGGTTGTTAATTCAGAAAAAGATTTGGTCATAAAATTTAACAAGATACTACTGGTATTTTATCTATTCGGTTTTGGTGGCGACCTCCTTCAAACTCGGTTTTTAAAAAAACAGCTACCATTTTAATGGCTTGCGGAATTGAGGTAAAACGTGCTGGAATACAAATAATATTTGCATTATTGTGTAGGCGAGTCAATTCAGTAATTTCATCAGTCCAACAAACACCTGCTCTTACATTTTGGTATTTGTTTGCCGTTATTGCCACACCATTTGCACTACCACAGATTAAGATGCCAAAATTAACTTTACCCTTATGCACATCTTTAGCAACAGGGTGTACAAAATCTGGATAATCTACACTGTTTGAGGTATCTGTCCCATAATTGGTAATAGAGTAACCTTTTGTTTTTAAATGGCTTACAATAGCTTGTTTATAATTTGTCCCTGCGTGGTCGTTACCTATAGAAATGGTCATCTGTTTGTTTTTAACAAGGGAGCATGCTCCCTTGTAAAATTATTATTTACTCAAATACATTTTTCGTCTTGCGTATAAATTGTAAAACTCATCGTCTTTTAAACTATCAATAAATAAGATACTTTCACCAGTAGATTTCATTTCTGGCCCTAGTTTTTTATTGACATTCGGAAATTTATTAAATGAAAAAACGGGTTGTTTTATGGCATATCCATCTAATTGTGGATTAAAATCAAAATCTGTTACTTTCTTTTCGCCCAACATTACTTTGGTTGCATAATTTACATACGGTTCTTTGTATGCTTTTGCAATAAAAGGCACGGTTCTAGAGGCTCTTGGGTTTGCTTCAATAATATAGACAATATCGTCTTTTATAGCAAATTGCACATTGATTAAACCCACTGTTTTTAGCTCTAAAGCAATTGTTTTTGTATGATCTTTTATTTGTTGCATCACCAAATCTCCCAAGTTAAAAGCAGGTAATGTTGCATTGGAATCTCCAGAGTGAATTCCACAAGGCTCTATATGCTCCATAATGCCGATAATATAGACATTTTTTCCATCACAGATTGCATCTGCTTCAGCTTCTATGGCACCATCTAGATAATGATCTAAAAGTAATTTATTATTGGGAATTTTACGTAATAAATCAACTACATGTTCTATCAATTCTTCTTTGTTGATGACAATTTTCATGCCTTGCCCTCCTAAAACATAAGAAGGCCTTACCAAAATTGGAAAGTCTAATTGGTCTGCCAAAGCCAAGGCTTCATCAGCGGTTTCTGCAATACCAAATTCTGGATATGGAATATGATTGTCTTTTAATAAGGTTGAAAAACTTCCTCTGTCTTCTGCCAAATCTAAGGCTTCAAAAGGAGTTCCAATAATTTTAATACCGTATTTTGTTAACTTTTCCGCTAATTTTAATGCAGTTTGTCCTCCTAATTGTACAATAACACCTTCTGGTTTTTCGTGGCGAATAATATCATAAATATGTTCCCAAAAAATAGGTTCAAAGTATAGTTTATCAGCGGTATCAAAATCGGTAGAAACCGTTTCTGGATTGCAGTTAATCATAATGGTTTCATAGCCACATTCCGCGGCAGCCAACACTCCGTGTACACAACAATAATCAAATTCAATTCCTTGTCCTATTCTATTGGGGCCAGAACCTAAAACAACTATTTTCTTTTTATTGGTTACAATACTTTCGTTTGCGATAACAATTTTGCCGTCAGCCGTTTCTATTTCATTTTCAAACGTTGAATAATAATAAGGTGTTTTTGCGGTAAACTCTGCCGCACAGGTATCTACTAATTTAAAAACACGTTGTATTTTTAATGCGTCTCTTTTGTTGTATACTTGACTTTCCAAACATTTTAGCATGTGAGCAATTTGTCTATCGCCATATCCTTTTTGTTTCGCTTCTAATAATAAATCTCTTTCTATGGTATCAATTGTATAGGTAGAAATTTCTTTTTCCAATTGAAATAATTCTTCATATTGATATAAATACCACATATCAATCTTGGTAATATCATAGATTTGGCTCAATGGAATTCCCATGGCAATGGCATCATAAATAGCAAAAACTCTATCCCAACTAGGGTTTTTTAGTTTGTCTATAATTTGATTGTAATCGGTATATCCTTTTCCGTCTGCGCCTAAACCATTGCGTTTTATCTCTAAAGATTGTGTTGCTTTGTGCAAGGCTTCTTGAAACGAACGTCCAATTCCCATTACTTCGCCAACCGCTTTCATTTGTAAGCCCAACGTTCTATCTGAACCTTCAAATTTATCGAAATTCCAACGAGGTATTTTTACAATCACATAATCTAACGTGGGTTCAAATAGAGCAGAGGTAGATTTTGTAATTTGATTTTCTAGTTCATCTAAAGAATATCCGATGGCTAATTTTGTAGCCACTTTTGCAATAGGGTATCCTGTTGCTTTACTTGCCAATGCTGATGAACGTGATACACGTGGATTGATTTCAATGGCAATAATATCTTCTTTTTCATCTGGTGAAACAGCAAATTGTACGTTGCATCCTCCTTCAAAATCGCCAATAGAACGCATCATTTTTATCGCCAAATCACGCATTTTTTGATAGGTTTTGTCAGACAATGTCATTGCTGGCGCAACTGTAATGGAATCGCCTGTATGAATTCCCATAGGATCCATATTTTCTATAGAACAGATAATGACCACGTTATCGTTTTTATCGCGAAGCAATTCTAATTCATATTCTTTCCAACCCATCATCGCTTTGTCAATCATCACTTCATGAATAGGTGATGCTTCTAAACCTCTTCTTAAAAGTGTATCAAAATTTTCAGATTTATAGACAACAGATGCACCTGCGCCTCCCAAGGTATATGAAGAGCGAATGACTAACGGAAAGCCAAATTCTTGTGCGATTTCTTTTCCTTTTAAGAAAGAAGTTGCTGTAGCTTGTGGTGCCATATTTACACCAATTTTCAGCATCAATTCTCTAAATTGTTCTCTGTCTTCAGTAATGTTAATCGCATTAATATCTACACCAATTAATTGTATGTCGAAGTCTTTCCAAATTCCTTTATCATCAGCTTCAATACATAAATTTAATGCGGTTTGACCTCCCATAGTTGGCAACACAGCATCTATCTGCGGATGTTCTTTTAAAATTTGAATAATCGATTTTGTGGTTAATGGCAACAAATAGATATGATCTGCCATAGAAGGATCTGTCATAATGGTTGCAGGATTCGAATTGATTAAAATGGTTTCAATTCCATCTTCTCTTAACGATCTTAGAGATTGTGAACCAGAGTAATCAAATTCGCATGCTTGACCAATAACAATAGGGCCAGAACCAATAATTAAAACGGAGTTAAGGTCTTTTCTTTTGGGCATGGTAATACAGTTTCAGGTTTCAAGTTTTAGGTTTCATTCACTCAAACGTATGTTATGAGAAAAAAATAAGTTCATTTTTTGATTAAAATAATAATTCATGCCGTATAAATTATTGTTTTATTTAAGTCTGTAAAAATAATTAGTGTTTGGGTCTAAAAAAAGGTGTTACTAAAAAAAGTAACACCTTATATATTAACAATTGTTAATCATTTTATTTTTTATGTCTAGGTTCAGAAGAAACAGATATTTTCTTTCTTCCTTTTGCTCTTCTTCTAGCCAATACTTTTCTACCATTAGCAGAAGCCATTCTTTCCATAAAACCGTGTTTGTTTCTTCTCTTTCTCTTGGATGGTTGATACGTTCTTTTTGGCATTACTTATGTTTTTAACTATCTTCTTTATTTTTGACTAACTGCTAACAAGATTACCTTGTTAAAAGCGTTGGCAAATATACAATTGTTTTTATTTTTGACAACAGTATTTCTAAAAAATGTTTTGTAATTTATAAAGTCGATTTAGGGAAATAACAATTCTTATAAAACGTCATTGGTAACCACGAGTTTTTTATTGAAATTGTATGAAGATGTGAGCTGACATCATCATAACCGCTTGGAAGAATTTTTGTCTATTTTACTTTCTAAAAATCTTGGTGTACATCCCAAGCCTCTAAAGTTTCTTTTAACGATTTAATGAATAGTCCGCCCAAAGCTCCGTTAACCACTCTATGGTCATAAGAATGCGAGACAAACATTTTTTGTCTAATTCCAATAAAATCTCCTTCCGTAGTTTCTATAACTGCTGGCACTTTTCTGATGGTTCCTAATGCTAAAATTGCCACTTGAGGCTGGTTTATAATGGGTGTTCCCATTACAGAACCAAAACTACCAACATTGGTTACGGTATAAGTACCGTCCTGAATTTCGTCTGGTTTTAGTTGGTTTTCCCTAGCTCTTTTGGCTAAATCATTTACAGATTTTGTCATACCCACCAAGTTTAATTGATCGGCATTTTTAACTACAGGAACAATTAAATTTCCGTCAGGTAAAGCTGTTGCCATTCCTAAATTAATGTTTTTCTTTTTGATAATGGTATCGCCTTGAACAGCAATATTTATCATCGGGAATTTCTTAATTGTTGTAGCAACCGCTTGCATTAAAATTGGGGTAAATGTTAGCTTTTCTTCTTCTCTTTTAAAGAAAGCGTCTTTTACTTTTGCTCTCCATTTCACAATATTGGTAACATCAATTTCTATAAAAGATTGTACGTGAGCAGATGTCTGTATGGAATCCACCATGTGTTTAGAAATCAATTTACCCATTCGGGTCATTTCTATAATTTCATCTTCGCCATTTACAGAAATAGGTGCTGTTTTTGTTGTTCTTGTTTCTATGGCTTCTGTTGTTTCTGTGGTTTCTGTGGTTTTTTTGTTTTCTATATAAGATAAAATATCTGATTTTGTAACCCTACCTTCTTTTCCACTTCCAGAAATTGTTTCTAATTCTTCTATTGAAATTCCTTCGGTTTGAGCTATATTTCTAACTAAAGGTGAAAAGAATTTCCCGCTTTCAGAAGTTTTATTGACGGGTTGTAAAACAGTCTCTTTAGCAACTTCAATTGTTTTTTCTACTTCAGAAATATGGGATGTTTCAATGGAATTTGAAGTGTTATTTTCAACAGTTCCTTCAGTTTCTATAATTGCAATAGTATCTCCAACAGTTACTACGGTGTCTTTTTCAAATAAAATTTCCACCAATTTTCCTTCTACTTCACTAGGAATTTCAGAATCTACTTTGTCCGTAGCAATTTCTACAACAGCTTCATCTAACTCAATGTTATCTCCAACTTCTTTTAACCAAGATGTAATGGTTGCTTCTGCAACGCTTTCGCCCATCTTTGGTAATTTTAATTCGAATCTTGCCATTATATGTTTCATTTGAATGAATGCAAAAATACTAAAAAACGATGATTTTTTAGTGTTTTTCATTATGAAAAATAATGATTAAATCAGATTTTTTTTAAATTATTCTTAATAAAAGAAGTTAAAAAATAAAAAATGTATCATATAAATCAATTTTTAACCTATACAATTATTGATTTGATAATTTAATTGATTAAATCCAGTTTTTAGGTTTTGCTAAAACCTCTAAAAGTTTTGCTTCTTCTGAATTTTCTTCTAGTTGATAATTATATCTCCATTGAACAATAGGCGGTAAACTCATCAAAATACTTTCTATACGCCCATTTGTTTTTAATCCAAAAAGTGTTCCTTTATCATGTATTAGGTTAAATTCTACATAGCGTCCTCTTCTAATTTCTTGCCAATCTTTATGCTTTTTAGAATAGATAGTATTTTTTCTTTTTTCTACAATTGGCAGATAAGCATTTAAGAAATTATTGCCCACTTCGGTTACAAAATTATATCTGTCTTCTATTGAAAATTTTTTGGTTTCTTTTAAATAATCAAAGAACAAACCGCCAATTCCACGTGCTTCATTTCTGTGTGAGTTCCAAAAATAATCATCGCAATTTTTTTTAAATTTTGGATAAAATTCAGAATGGAATGTATCGCAAGATTTCTTACATACGGTATGAAAATGGATTGCATCTTCATCAAACAAATAATAAGGCGTTACATCTTGTCCACCCCCAAACCATTGATTTACAATCCTTTTTTTCACATCATACATTTCAAAATAACGCCAATTTGCATGAACTGTTGGCACAAAAGGATTTTTAGGATGCAATACCAAACTCAATCCGCAGGCAAAAAAATCGCCACTTTCAACTCCAAATTGTTTTTTTAGAATTTTTGGTAATTTACCAAAAACTCTTGAAATGTTGACACCTCCTTTTTCAAAAACAGTTCCATTTTCAATAACTCTAGTTCTTCCGCCACCGCCTTCTTTTCGTTCCCAAATATCTTCTTTAAAAGTTGTACTCCCATCAATTTCTTCCAGGTTTGAGGTAATGGTGTCTTGTAAGTTTTGAATATATGTATAAAAATTTTCTTTTTGACTTTTTGGATATTTCTTATTTTTCAATAGTTTGTTGATTTTTAGTTTATTGCGAATACAATTGTTCTATTAATTTTTCCGCAGGTTTGTTTTGAGGTGTAAATCTATTGTTCTTCTTCCCTCCTACTTCATTATGCTTGTGAAACCATTTCCAAAGAAAACCACCCGCAAACCAATCTTCTTTCCAAAATTGATTGTATATTGCTTGCAATCCGTTTACTTGCGTTTCTAAATTAACACTTTCTTTTACTCTGTCCGATTCCCAAGGTTTTTTACCTGCAAAATGGACGCTTCTATAACCAAATTCTGTAAATAAAATAGGTTTTTTAAATTGTTTTTGAATACGAATAATTTCATCTTTATGCGGTTTCCATCCTAGTTCAAAATCCTCAATAGTTGGCGATTTTTTATCTGTTAGAGGGAAATAAGCATCAATACCTATAAAATCTATTTCATTCCAAAAAGAAACACGTTTAAACTCGTCCCAATTTGCAGCATACGTTAACTTTCCTTTGTATATTTTTCTAATATCTTTGATCAATTTTTGCCAATACATAGGTCTTTTTGCAACAAATTTTTCTAGTTCTGTACCAATACATAAAATATCCGCATTCAGTTCTTGAGCTACTTTCGCATACGTTAAAATAAATGCTGCATACGAATTTTCTAAAATAGTCCAATTTTCTTCAGAATCCATGTCAATAAAACCAGTGTATTCTCCATTCCAAACCCAAATATGTGGTTTTACCATAATTTTTATGGAATGTTTTTGAAATTCTTTCGCATATTGTAACAGTCCATTTTTTGTTTCACCAAACCACTGTCTGTTGGTATTATGAATTATTTTTGGTGATGATAATTTTCTAATAAAACCAAAAGGCATCAATGCTACATAATTACTTTGTACGTTGATAACAGGCTTTGTGTGTGTTGAATTAATTTTATCGGCAGCTGCTACAAAACTCAATCCGTTTATTTTTTTGGTTTGACTTTTACACGAAAAATGTAAAAAAAACAGTAATAGAAAAAAGAGTTTTTGTGTTTTCATAAATCTCAT
>JBMYWO010000056.1:0-11420 GCA_049607505.1 Polaribacter sp. | reverse complement strand
TTCCAGAAGATGTAAGAGCCGTAGTTTTAGACGTTTTAAGACATAGAATTGGAATTACGTATGAAGCTGAAGCTGAAAATATAAATTCTGTAGAAATTATAAAAACGATTATCAATGAGGTGGAGGTGCCGTAAAAAGCCCCCTTTAATCCCCCGAAGGGGAATTTTGGGACGGAATTTGGCTCGTTGAATGTTAACTGAATAAAAATTTATTTCATTCCTCGAATGGGAAATGTGAAGTGTAATTGTTGAAACATTTAATCGTTAAATTGAAAAATAATACTTCCGAATTATACTTTTTCTTTACGATGAAGAACTATTAATGAATGAGTTAAAAATAAACAACAACAAAAATAATATTATGAAATTAACAGCAGTAATTGAAGAATCTAATGATGGATGGTTTGTAGGTCAGCTAGAAGAACTTCCAGAAGTATTATCACAAGGAAAAACGATTGACGAGTTAAAAGTAAATTTATTAGATGCATTTAACCTGTTTTTAGATACAAATCGTGAAAACACAGTAATCGAAAATAAAGACAAAGAAGTTATTAGAGAGTATATAGAAATTTAATGAAAAGAAGAGATTTAGTAAAACACTTAAATAAACATCATTGTATTTTGGTAAGAGAAGGCGGAAATCATTCTATTTTCAAAAATGTTAAAAATCAAAAACAATCAGCAGTTGGAAGACATAGAGAACTATCGAATTTATTGTGTAAAAAAATTTGTAAACAACTTGGAATTCCTGAAGTTCAATAATTAAAAATGAAAAATAATATTTCAAATTATACTTTTAAACAATTACACACTTCAACAATTACACGATTAAACAATATAAACAACCTTTTAACAATTACACAATTATTTAAAAAATATAAAGCATTAAATTATACTTTTTCGTTAGAAGAAGAGGAAGTTCTGATGAATGAATATGTGTATTATACGAATAAATTAGAGGGGAATAAATTAAGTTTACTACAAACAGTTTCGCTTTTAAAAAACGATGTTGTTTCTGGTGAAAATATTTCATTAAAAGATATTTTGGAACATAAAGGAATGTATAAAGCCATTAATCTTGTTTTTCAAGCAGTTAGAAATAAAGAAATTTTAAGTGTTGCTTTACTCAAAGAATTAAATGGATTGGCAATTGGTTCTTATTTTAAAGCAGAAAGTGCCTATTTGAGTGCTAAAAACAAAGGGCAGGAAATAGGCGAATTTAAAACATCTGAAAATATTATTAAAATAACAAAACCAAAACAAGCTACACAATATATTGAACCTTTAAGTACCATCGAAAATACGGAAAGTAATATGAAATTACTTATCAACAAAATAAATTTGAGTAATAAATCGGTGTTTGAAAAAGCCGTGTTTTTAGCACAAGAACTATGGCTACATCAACCATTTATAGACGGAAATAAAAGAACTGGTAGATTGCTTATTAATTTTTTGACAATGCGCGAAGGCTACCCCTTGTTTGTTTATTCTAATAAAGCAACAAATTATAATGATTTGCTAGTAACACAATATTTAGAAAAGAAACCAAATTTGGTAAAAAATTATATTGAAGAACAAATTGAGTCTAAAATGAGTAACGTTATTGAAATTGTAAAAGCAGCAAAAAAGAATAAAAATAAAGGGTTTCGAATGATGTTGTAAAAGCCCCCTTTAAATCCCCCAAAGGGGGAATTTTGGGACGGAATTTGGCTCGCTAAATGGAGGTAAAATAGAAATTAATTAAAGTGAAGCTAATCTTTAAAAAAGAAACTTAATTTCTAAAACGAAAACAAAAATCCCCTTTGGGGATTTAGGGGAAATGGATACCAAAGAAATACTTAAAAAAGTTCGTAAAATAGAGATTAAGACACGTAGGTTGTCTGATCATATTTTTGGTGGCGAATATCACTCGTCATTCAAAGGACGTGGTATGACTTTTTCTGAAGTACGACAATATCAATTTGGTGATGATGTTAGAGCCATAGATTGGAATGTTACTGCCCGCTATAACGAACCGTATGTAAAAGTTTTTGAAGAAGAGCGTGAGTTAACTATGCTATTAATGGTAGATATTTCTGGTTCGGAATTCTTTGGTACATCAACCCAATTTAAAAAAGATACCATTACAGAAATTGCTGCAACACTCGCCTTTTCTGCCACTCAAAATAATGATAAAGTAGGCTTAATGCTATTTTCTGACTCTATAGAATTATTCATTCCACCTAAAAAAGGGAAAAGCCATGTATTAAGAATTATTAGAGAACTCATTGAATTTAAACCAAAAAGTAAGAAAACTAATATTGCCGAAGCATTCAAATTTTTATCCAATGTGATGAAAAAAAGAGCCATTGTTTTTATGCTGTCAGATTTTATGGATGATGATTATGAACAGACATTAAAAATTGTTGCCAACAAACACGACATTACAGGAATTAGAGTCTATGACAAACACGATGAAGAAATTCCTAATCTAGGAATGGTACCTATATTAGATGCAGAAACGGATACCTTTCAATTAATAAATACCGCATCAAAAACCACACGCACAAATTACAAAGCGAATGCTTTAAGATTGTTAGATTATTATAGAAACACGTTTAAAAGAAATGGCGCAGGAACCATCAATACAAGAATTGATGAAAGTTATGTGAAAAAATTATTGGGGTATTTTAAGCATAGGGGACGATAAGCCTTAAGCCCATCCTAGCCTTCCCAAAGGGAAGGAACTCATACTGGAAAACTCATCTTAATCTTCCCAAGAGGAAGAAACTGATGTTGGAAAATTAGTGGAAATCAGAAGTAAAAAGAATAGTATAAATTGAAAAAAAGTAAAATAAATATAGATTTTATAAACCCTAGAAAAGAAACACAAATCAAATGCTTTCTTTCCTTTGGAAAGAGCGTTAGAGAGATAGGCTTCTTTTTTCTCTTTTCTCTTTTCTTTTTCTCTGTTTTCGCACAAACATCAATAGTAAAAGCCGAAATAGACACTACAAGTATCCGAATTGGTGAGCAATTCAATTTAAAGATTTCTGTGAATGAAACTCAAAATGTTATCATTCCTAAACTCGAATTAAAGGGTTTAGAAATTGTTGATTCTACAAAAGTAGATACCATCAAAAATAGCCTTATCAGAAAATATATTTTAACGGGTTTTGACAGTGGTTCATTTTACATTCCGCAACAACAAATTTTTGTTAAAAACCAAGCATACTTCACAGATTCTTTATTAGTAAATGTTGCCACAATTGCTGTTGATACCACCAAAGTGAAAAAATTTCCCATAAAAACCATCAAAAGTGAACCTTATACTTTTGATGATTTTAAAATCTATGTCTATATATTGTTAGTTGCTTTGGCCATTATTGGTTTTTGGATTTATTGGTTTGTCATCAGAAAAAGAAAACAAGAAGAAGAATTGCCAACTTACAGAACCTTAGCCCCTTATGAAGAAGCTATGTATAAGTTTAATGAATTGGACGAAAAGTTATTGTGGCAAAACAACAAAGTAAAAGAATATTATAGTGAATTGACCGAAATTGTTCGAGGCTATATAGAACGAGAATTGCGTGTTCCTGCGTTAGAAAAAACCACCGACGAAATTTTAGAAACACTTACAGATTTCAAAAACTCTGAATCTATAGAAACCTCTAAAGAAACCATTAAAAAACTGAAAGAGTTATTGCAGGAAGCTGATTTAGTGAAATTTGCAAAATCGAAACCTTTGGCTTTAGAAATAGAAGAAGATAGAAAAGACGCAGAACATGTGGTAACTAATTTAAAACCTAAACCAATTATTGAACAAGATGATGGATTGGAATAATTTTGAGTTTCATAACCCCGAGTTTCTGTGGTTGCTAATTTTAATTCCATTATTAGCCATCTGGTATTTTTTTATACGAAAAAAAGATGCGGCAATATTAACCATACCAAGTGTTAAAGGGTTTAAAGCAAAGACATCTATACTGCCAATACTAAAACCTTTCTTATATTTTTTAAGGTTAATTGCTTTAGGGTTTTTATTTATTGCTTTGGCAAGACCTAGAAATGTTTCGGTGAGTAAAAAAACAAAAACAAATAAGGGGATAGATATTGTAATGGCTATAGATGTTTCCGCAAGTATGCTTGCTAAAGATTTAAGACCTAATCGATTAGAAGCCTTAAAAAAAGTAGCCAAAAATTTTGTGAATAGAAGACCCAATGATAGAATTGGTATTGTAGTCTATGCTGGCGAAAGCTTTACCAAAACACCAATTACTAGTGATAAAAGCATTGTAAAACGTTCCATTTCAGAATTAAGATGGGGGCAATTAGAAAGCGGAACTGCCATAGGAATGGGTTTGGGTTCTGGAGTCAATAGACTTAAAGAAAGTAAAGCAAAAAGTAAAGTCATTATTTTGTTGACAGATGGGGTAAATAATTCAGGAAATATAGACCCGAGAACGGCAACAGAATTGGCAAAAGAACTAGAAATTAAAGTATATACCATAGGAATTGGCACCAACGGAATGGCAGATTTCCCTTGGAGTAAAGACCCAAGAACTGGAAAACTAAACTTTAGAAAACAACAAGTAGAAATAGACGAAAAATTATTAAAAGAAATTGCTTCAGAAACAAAAGGAAAATATTTTAGAGCAACCAACAACACCAAGTTAAAAGCAATTTATGATGAAATTGATAAACTTGAAAAAACAAAAATAGAAGAATTCAAATATTATAATTATCAAGAAAAATATCGCTTTTTTGTCTTTTTAGGATTGGGATTATTGTTGTTCGAATTTATTTTAAGGAATACATTATTTAAGAGTTTTATCTAACTACATGACAAAATAATATTAGTACATAGTTTCGCTAAAATCAGTATTTTAAAAACAAATGTTTGTGAGACCTTTCAGGTTTTGAAAACCTGAAAGGTCTTGATAACGAAAAACTTACAAGGTTTTCAATCAATGATACTTATTTTTTGTCATGTACTTAGTTTTATATAATTATAAAGATTAGAGTTCCTTCCCTTTAGGAAGGTTAAGATGGGCTTATGTACAAAATAGAAGAACCAATATATTTTTATTTACTAACAATTATTCCCGCAATAATTGTCATATTTTTATTGGTTTTATGGTGGAAAAAAAGAACACAACGTAAATTTTCTAATACTATATTATTAGAAAAATTAGCACCAAATTCATCCACATTCAAATCGGTTTTAAAACTGATATTCTTACTTTTAGGAGTATCATTTTTAATCATTTCTTTGGTCAATCCAAAAATGGGAACCAAGTTAAAAACAGTAAAAAGAGAAGGCGTAGATGTTGTTTTTGCTTTAGATGTTTCCAAAAGTATGCTAGCGGAAGACATTGCTCCAAACCGATTGGAAAAAGCGAAACAAATTATTTCAAAAATTATTGATAAGTTAGGAAGCGACCGTGTGGGTGTTATCATTTATGCAGGAAATTCCTACCCACTTTTGCCCATTACCACAGACCATGCCGCTGCAAATATGTTTTTGCAAAATGCAAATCCAGATATGGTTTCTAGCCAAGGAACAGCCATTAGTGAAGCACTGGAATTGGCAAAAACCTATTATAATAATGATGAGCAAACCAATCGGTTTTTAGTGATTATTTCTGACGGAGAAGACCATCAAGAAAAAACAAAACAAGTTGCCCAAAACTTAGCAAACGAAGGTGTAAAAATATACACCGTTGGGGTAGGTACTGAAAACGGAGGAACAATCCCTTTACGACTAAATCGCTCTATGATTGGCTATAAAAAAAACAACAAAGGCGAAACTGTAATTACTAAACGAAAACCAGCAATTTTGAAAGAAATTGCCAATGCTGCCAATGGAAAATACATCGATGGAAATAAAACGGAAGACCCTGTAAAAACAATTTCGGAAATTATTGCCAATGCACAAAAAAGTGAATTTGAAACCAAACAATTTTCAGATTATAAAGATCAATTTCAATGGTTTATTGGAATTGGAATTTTATTTTTAATCATTGATATTTTCTTATTTGATAAAAAAACAAAATGGTTAAGAAAAGTTGATTTATTTAACGAAGAAAAAAATAAAAGGTAAAAAGATCGTAACAAGGGAGCATGCTCCCTTGTAAAAAATAATGATTATTTTTTTGTCGTATTTTTAGAAAACTGATACAAAAGATATTAGCTATTTTCTGCCTTGAGTTTTTGCTCCCATTTCCAAGAAGAACCAATCATTTCTTCTAATGATTTTGTTGCTTTCCAACCCAGTTTTTCTCTCGCTAAATCTGTAGATGCATACAATTGTGCTACATCCCCAGTTCTTCTACCTGTTATTTCATAATTCAGTTTTAAATGGGTAACGGTTTCAAATGTTTGGATAACTTCTAAAACGGAATAACCAATGCCTGTTCCTAAATTAAACGTTTCAAAAGATGTTTCTTGTTTTTTGTCAATCAATCTATTGACGGCTATTACATGTGCTTTTGCTAAATCTACCACGTGGATATAATCTCTAATTGCAGTTCCGTCTTTTGTTGGATAATCATCTCCAAACACCATTAATTTTTCTCGTATTCCTGCTGCAGTTTGCGTAATATAAGGCATTAAGTTATTTGGAGTTCCACTTGGTAATTCGCCAATCAAACCTGATTCGTGTGCTCCAATAGGATTAAAATAACGCAATGAAATTACAGCCATTTTTTCATCAGAATGTATAAGATCTTCTAAAATTTCTTCTGCTATTTTCTTCGTATTTCCATAAGAAGAAAAAGGTCTTTGTGTCTCGTTTTTTTCAGTAATAGGTAATGTGTCAGGAGTACCATATACGGTTGCTGAAGAAGAAAATATAAAATTACAAATACCACTTTCTATTTGTGAAGTAAGGGTATTTAATAGCGAATACAAATTGTTTTTGTAGTATTTAAGCGGATTGTTTACAGACTCACCCACTGCTTTATGGGCTGCAAAGTGTATGACTGCTTTTGCATCTTTATGTGTATTAAATATTTCTTTTGTTTTTAATGCATCCTTTAAATCAATATGTATAAATGAAGGTCTTTTGCCCGTAATTTTCTGTATTCTATCTAGCGTTCTTTCACTTGAATTGGACAAATCATCCAATACAATTACTTCATAATTATTTTGAATCAATTCTATTACGGTGTGAGAGCCTATATAACCACAACCTCCTGTTACTATTATTTTATCTTTCATAAATTGTTTTAATTTCCAAAGCTGTAATAATATGGATACACGACAAATATAAGTCTTTGCTAACCGAAATTATATTTTTTAATTCTAGAAACCATCCCCACCACATTGTCAATTAAAATAAATGAAATCATAAACTTGCCAATTGAAAAATTTGTTCAGATTGTTTTCTATTGATTGACGATGGTGTCATTCGTAGTATTTGATTGCGTATTTTTATAAGCAAAGGATTTGACAGATGCGCTATTTTTCCAACAAACCAACTTGCTTTAACTACTTGGTGGGCTTTAGATATTCTTAATTTCTGAAATTTTTCAAATGCTTTGTTCGTTTCGTAGTTACCTAAACATTCCGAAAGTATGTAAGCATCTTCAATTGCTTGACAAGCTCCTTGCCCTATATTAGGAGTTGTTGCGTGAGCCGCATCTCCAATTAAACACACATTTTCTTTATACCAAATTTTAGTGGGTTTCAAATCCGATATTTCAGCTGTATTTATTTGTTCCATTTTGGTTGAAGTAATAATATTTTTAATGACAGTATTATAATTGCTAAAATATTCCTGAATATTATTTACGGAAAATTCATTTTTATTGTTCTTGAAAGATTTTAAAACGTACCAATACACTTTATTTTCAGCAATTTGTACAAACCCAAAACGTGCTGTTTTTCCCCAAGCTTCATTTAATTCATTTTTGTATTCAGAGGGTAAATCAAAATTGGCAATTCCCCTCCAACAAATTTGATTGGCATTTCTAATTTTATTATTTGGAAACAAATTTTGCCTAACCATTGAATTTAATCCGTCTGCGCCAAGAAGTATGGAAGATTGATATAATTTTCCGTTTCCAAACTTTAGAGAATATCCGTTATCATTTACGCTGACATCATTCAGTTGGTGATTTAGGTTTATTTTTGTGGACTTTAATTTATCAATTAAAATTTGTTGTAATGTTCCTCTGTGAATGGCAATATTTTTCACATTATATTTTTTCTCAAAATAGGATAAGTCAACTTTAGAAATTACATGTAAGTTAGCTTTGGTAATATTCATTGAAGAAATAGGATTTCCGTTTTCTTCAATTATTTTTCTCAATCCTAATTTCTCATAAATTTGCATTGCATTATTTGCTAAAATAATTCCTGCTCCAACAGGTTTTATTTTTTTAGCTTGTTCAAAGATTCTTATTTTAAACCCTTTTTGCTCAAGTCCTATTGCCATAGTCAATCCTCCTATTCCTGCACCTATAATATCAATTGCCATTTTTTGTTTTTATATCAAGAACTTTAACATCACAAAAATAAATAGTATTGATTGAAAATCTTATAAGTCTTTTATTATCAAGACCTTTCAGGTTTTGAAAACCTGAAAGGTCTCAAAAGCACTTGCATTTAAAGTATTGATTTTAAAGAAACTATACGTCAATATTATTTTTTGTCATATATTTAAATCAAGAACTAACCACTACTCCACAACACTATCAATCAAAATCTTTAACATATCAATAGCGGCTTGTGCGATTTTTGTTCCAGGACCAAAAACACCAACCGCTCCAGCATCAAATAAAAATTGATAATCTTGAGCAGGAATTACCCCACCAACAATCACCATAATGTCTTCTCGACCGTAATTTTTAAGTTCCTCTATTACTTGCGGAACTAACGTTTTATGACCCGCAGCCAAAGAAGAAATTCCTAAAATATGCACATCATTTTCTACGGCTTGCTTGGTCGCTTCTTTTGGTGTTTGAAATAGTGGACCAATATCCACATCAAAACCTAAATCGGCATAACCCGTAGCCACCACTTTTGCGCCTCTATCATGGCCATCTTGTCCTAATTTGGCAATCATAATGCGAGGACGTCTTCCTTCTAAATCAGCAAATGTATCTGCCAATTCAGTTGCTTTTTTAAATAATTTATCGTCTTTTATTTCTTTACTATACACGCCAGATATGGTTTTATGAACTGCTTTATGTCTGCCAAAAACAACTTCTAAAGCGTCTGATATTTCGCCTAAAGTTGCTCTGTTTCTAGCTGCTTTAACCACTAGATCAAGCAAGTTTTCTTTTCCTGATTTTGCAGCTTTTGTCAAAGCTACTAAAGATTTTTTGACTTCAGTGTTATTTCTAGTTGATTTTAAAGCATTCAACCTCTCAATTTGAGATTGACGCACAGCTTCATTATCCACCTCTAAAATATGCAAAGGATCTTCTTCTTTGAGTTGGTATTTATTTACGCCTACAATAGTATCTTGCCCGCTATCAATTTTTGCCTGTTTTTTTGCAGCAGCTTCCTCAATACGCATTTTCGGAATTCCTTTTTCAATCGCTTTGGTCATTCCCCCTAATTCTTCAATTTCTTGAATGAGTTTCCAAGCTTTGTTCGCAATATCTTCTGTCAATTTTTCTAAATGATAACTTCCCGCCCAAGGATCTACAGTTTTGGTAATATGGGTTTCTTCTTGCAAATATATTTGTGTATTTCTGGCAATTCTTGCAGAAAAATCTGTGGGTAAAGCAATCGCTTCGTCCAACGCATTTGTGTGTAAACTTTGTGTTCCGCCAAAGGCAGCAGCCATGGCTTCTATGGTAGTTCTAGCAACATTATTAAATGGGTCTTGCTCTGTCAAACTCCAACCACTTGTTTGACAATGTGTACGCAACGCTAAAGATTTTGGGTTTTTAGGATTGAATTGTTTTACAATTTTTGCCCACAACATTCTTGCTGCTCTCAATTTTGCAATTTCTGTAAAATGATCCATACCAATGCCCCAAAAGAAAGAAAGTCTTGGTGCAAAAGAATCGATATCCATTCCTGCTTCAATTCCTTTTTTAATATATTCTAATCCGTCTGCCAATGTATATGCCAATTCTATTTCTGCTGTTGCGCCCGCTTCTTGAATATGATATCCAGAAATAGAAATGGAATTGAACTTGGGCATTTTATCGCTTGTATATTTAAAAATATCCGCAATTATTTTCATAGACGGAGTTGGCGGATAGATGTATGTATTGCGCACCATAAATTCTTTGAGAATATCATTTTGTATAGTGCCAGAAAGAAATTCAGCAGCAACGCCTTGTTCTTCAGCAGCAACAATATAAAAGGCTAAAATGGGCAAAACGGCTCCGTTCATAGTCATAGAAACAGACATTTTGTCTAACGGAATTTGATCAAATAAAATTTTCATATCTTCTACAGAATCTATAGCTACACCCGCTTTTCCGACATCGCCTTGTACACGTTCGTGGTCAGAATCATAGCCTCTATGTGTGGCTAAATCAAATGCCACAGACAGGCCTTTTTGACCTGCTGCTAAATTCCGTCTGTAAAAAGCATTGCTTTCTTCGGCAGTAGAAAATCCTGCATATTGTCTAATAGTCCAAGGTCTGCGAACATACATTGTAGAATAAGGACCACGTAAATTGGGGGCAATACCCGCTGCAAAGTTTTCGTGTTTTTGAGTTTTGAGTTTTGAGTTTTGAGTTTTGAGTTGCTCATCTGAACTCTGAACTTTAAACTCTGAACTCTTTATAACCATATCTTCAAATGATTTTCTATTCATATACTGTAATAACATTTTGTTTAAACAAAGGAGTAAAGGTACTATTTTGTAAGGATAGAATGTATTGATAGACAAATAAAAAAAAGTAATTTTAATGGAATTAGAATAGCAACATATTTGATTACTTTTGTATAATAAACTAGAATAACAATTTAAAATAAAACTAAAATGGCATTAGAAATTACAGATGCAACCTTTGATAAAGTAGTATTAAAATCAGACAAACCCGTAATGGTTGATTTTTGGGCAGCTTGGTGCGGTCCTTGTAGAACTGTTGCGCCTATTGTTGATGAAATTTCTTCTGAATATGAAGGAAAAGCTATTGTTGGAAAGGTAGATGTAGATGCAAATCAGAAATATGCCGCAGAGTATGGTGTAAGAAATATTCCTACGGTATTAATCTTTAAAAATGGAAAAATTATAGACAAACAAATTGGTGTAGCTCCTAAAAATGTATATACAAGCAAAATTGATGCAGCATTATAATACAAGTAACACTTTATAAATTAGAAAAGGTTTGGCGTTGGCGAAACCTTTTTTTATTTTAGGACACTTATTTTATTAATAGTTTAGTGAATTAGTTCGTAAATGTCTTTTGGATGTTAATGATAATAAGGCTTTGCGCAAAGTCGATTACTTTTTTAGGTTATTGTTTT
>JBMYWO010000055.1:0-11656 GCA_049607505.1 Polaribacter sp. | reverse complement strand
CACTAATAAAACCAAGTATTAGTACCTATATTAGAAGTTAGCTTTCTAATATTTTTTTATTTCGCAGAAATGTGTCTTTTTTTGAGTTCTTATTGGAACTGTCTTGAAATCTTATGTCATAAGTCACATAGTCTTACGTCAATTTTTATTTCGCAGAAATACTTCCGCCAGAAGAAGATTTTTCATTAACTTGTTTTGGACTTCCTTTAAAATCAATATCGCCACCACTACTAGCTTTCGCCTCAATACTTTCTGATGCGTGTACATCTATATTGGCACCACTTGTGGCTTTTGCACTTGTATTTTTGCTTTCTAATTCGTAGGCTTTTATAGAACTTCCGCTAGTTGCACTTGAAGAGTGTTTTGTAGTCCTTCCTGTAATTCTTAAATTAGAACCACTGGTTGCACGGGTTTCTATGTTTTCTGAATTTACAGAAATTTTTAGGTTTGCTCCACTGGTTGTAGCTACTTTTAAGTTACTCACATTCAATGTGTTTTCAGTATATACGTGGCTACCACTTGTTGCTTTTAGTTCTTCTAAATCTTTTACAGAAACATGTACTTTTTTAGCTTTTGCTCTCCAAATATTTTTGTCTGAATAGATGTTTAAAACGCCGTTTTTAACTTCAGTAAAAATAATTTCATGCAAATTTTCATCTGCTTCTACATTTAAAGAAACGGCATCACTTTGGGTTATATAAAGGTCTAAACCTCTACTTATTTTAATACTTGTAAAGTCCTCATTAATTTTTCTGTCTTGAGTGATTACATTTTTATTTCCGTTTACTCGGTCAAACATATCTATTGCACAAGAAGTAAACAATACAGATACAAATAGGACTATTGATAATTTTAGGTTCGTATTTTTCATAATAAATAGGTTTTGGTTTATAAGATCAAAGGTCGTTTTAATAGACACATTAATTATAATTTAGATGACTCAATTGTTGTTTTTTGCTGATGAATTGGTATTAATCTTCTTTTTCTGAATCTTGTATCGCTTTTAATTCTTCGTTATGAAGCCCTTCTTTCGTCATTAAAAAATAATGATTTGCCATATCTCTATCATACGTTTTTGTAGTATTGTCTATACGGTGTAAGAAACTTTTTGTAGAAGTATCAAAATAGACCGTTACATTCTCTGGAATATACAAGGTTACTTTTACCTGTTCATCTTTCCATAAATTCTTAAAGTTTGATAAATAATAGGCATCTAATAGCATTTCATTATTGACTAGTTCATACTTATATTCAATATTTTCAGCATTTTTATTTGCCTTGAATTTATTTTTGCCTCTTGATTCTTTTTGAACAATAATGTATGCTTCATTAGAAGTGCTTTTTTCTACATCTACATATATATAATTGGAATAGACTTTTATTTCACCACCAATTTCTACTTCTTCTTTATGAGAACTTCTTCTTAAATTATGTTGATAAGAAATAGTATCATCGTTTATCATTTTAATTACTAAAGTGTCATTAGCAATACTATTTATGGAATTTTTTTCTACACTTTTGCCAAAAGTTGCATACGAAGATCCATACTCAAGTCCTGTAAAAATGATGCCTAATAAGGCTACAATCCAAATGCCTAAAAGTGTTAAAGAAGTTATTTTGCTAAACTTTTTTACATTGCTAGACAGTATTCTTAAACCTAAAACAAATAAGATTAAAAAAGGAATACCTACTAATATAAAAAGGAATACTGTTAATAACCATTTTGGGAGCGTAGCACCGTGAAAGAAAGGTGGATAATGAACAAAATCGCCACCAATATTTAAAAACTCTAAACTTCCTACGGAAAATCCGCCAATAATTAGAGAGAGTATCACCGCCGCCGCAACAATAATTAAGATAACTCCGATAAATTTTCCTATTACTTTAAATAGTACAAGAATAATCTTACCTAGAGTTTGTAAAAAATCCTGCAAACCCGATGTGGCTTTTGCACTTTTATTTTTAAAATCAGTTTTAGATAATTTGTCAGAAATTTCATTAGCACCATCTTTTATTTTGTCAGAAACATCACCAGCAACGGCTCTTACTTTATCTGACATTGAACTAAATTCAGTTCTAATTTTTTTTTCTATATTGTCTATGTTTACAGGTTCGCCTTCCATCTGCAATTTTTCTGCAGTTGTTTTTGCTTCGGGCAATAAAATCCAAAGAATTATATAAAGTATAATTCCAAATCCAGCACTAAAGAACAAGGCCAAAAGTGCCAAACGAATCCATATAGTATCTACATTAAAATAGTAAGCAATCCCTGAGGCAACACCTCCTAAAAATTTATCATCTCCATCTCTAAATAGTTTTTTACCAGAAGCACTGTTTCTTGTGTAGGAATAACTTGAGTCTGAATAGGCTCCTTCCGCATCAGAATAATCTTCTGGTTGTCCCATAATTACAATGATATCGTCTATATCGCCTTCATTGACAACTTGTCTTGCCTCTGTAATTTTTTCAGATAAAAGCTCGCTAATTCTTGCTTCTATATCTGCTATAATTTCATTTTTCCCCTGCGGATCATCGCTTAACGATTTAGAAATAGCATCTAAATAGCGTCTTAATTTTTGGTAAGCGCTTTCATCTATATGGAAAAAGAATCCGCCTAAATTTATATTGATTGTCTTATTCATTTGTCGTTGATTTTAAACTGGTTACTTGGTTTACTGCTTGTACTAAATTGTTCCAGGTTTTGTTTAATTCCTTTAGGAACATACCTCCGTTTTCTGTTAAAACGTAATATTTTCTTGGGGGTCCTGAGGTTGATTCTTCCCATCTATAGGTTAATAAACCTGCATTTTTAAGGCGAGTTAATAACGGATAAATGGTTCCTTCAACCACAATCATTTCTGCACTTTTTAGCGTTTTAAGAATTTCAGAAGTGTAGGCATCACCATTTTTTAAGATGGATAAGATGCAGAATTCTAAAACACCTTTTCGCATTTGTGCTTTTGTGTTTTCTATCTTCATGTATTGTTGGGTTTTAAGCCCACCCTAACCCTCCCATTTTCGGCTTTGCTCAATGCAAGCTCGGGAGGGAATAGCCGGACGTTAATTGTTTTATTTGTAATTTGAACTTTTTTACTTCTTAATTTCCTTTTTTTCAAGCATTAACCGAGGTTTCATTTCCCTCCTCTGGAGAGATTAAGGGAGGATTTATCCCCCTCCTTTGGAGGGGCTAGGGGAGGAATTTTATTGTAAACGGATATTTGTAATTTTCTCCTTTTTTTGTTTTTAATGCAGCAATAATAATTAAGGCTATTTTTATTAAACTTACAATTCCAGCAATAGACGCTAAACCTATAAAACCAAAAATATTTCCTGAATTAAAATCGATGTTGAGATGATTGAAATAATCAAAGTTGTCAAAATTTCTAAAGAATGAACCTACAAAAAAAGGAACTACAGAAATTGTTAACACAAAAATGTACAATGAATAACTGATGTTAAAATTTACAGCTTCTCTGCCTTGTTCGTCTAAATAAGCACTTCTATCTTTTAGAGTTTGCCATGCAATTAATGGTGTAATAATATTTCCGAAAGGAAATAAAAAACCAGCAAATGCAGAAATATGTATTAAAAATGCGTTGGTATTGGTATCGTTACGTCTCATAATTATAAAGTTTATAATACTTGCTTATGCAAATATATATCTTTTAAAAGGTATTATGCAATACATAGTACTATAATTAACATTTGTTTAACATTTTGTAGTATGCTATTTAATCGGTAAAAAGATTTTAAAAGAAGCCATGGGTATTCAAAACATTGCTTTTTGTCTGATGATATGTTTATCTAGACACTCTACGCTTTCCCCGTAAGGGTTTCAGTCCTGTTTGTCTCCCTGTAAGGGACTCAAGAGTAAACACATAACAGTAGGGACGCTTACAGCGTGACAAACTGAACGTGACAAATTGTATGGAAAAAGAAGCCTTAAATTAGTTTACCACTATAAACAATAGTAGACCCATAAAAAATGTCTAAATTGCCTTCAAATAAATAAGAAATGAAATTTACACCTAGAAAAATAAATCTTTTTAATCTTACAAAATTACCACTCGCCTATTTGGGTGGGGTACGCGTAAAATCAATTTCTGATGATGAAGTTGTTGTTAGTATTAAGCATCGATGGTTGAATCAGAATCCGTTTAAAAGTATGTTTTGGGCCGCACAAGGAATGGCGGCAGAAATGACAACAGGTGTTTTGGTGATGAAAGCCATTGAAGATTCTAAAAGAAAATTTTCTATGCTAGTTACACATCAAGAAGCAACATTTTTTAAAAAAGCCACTGGGGTTATTTTATTTTCTTGCAAAGGTGGAAATGAAATAAAGGAAGCTATTCAAAAATCTATAGAAACTGGCGAAGGGCAACGTATTACATTAACTTCGGAAGGAAAAAATAAGGAAGGGATTCTTGTTTCTAGATTTGAATTTCATTGGAGCATACGAGTAAAAAACTGATTTATGTTTAAAGAATTATAATAATTCAAGCAAAATAAATTCTTAAAAAAGACAGCATTTATTATTGAATAGATTCTACAAGGAATTTGCTGTATATAAGTAAGTATGGTTCTTCATTATAAACAAAAATAATATTAGAGTATTAAAAAATTAAAGAATTTTATTTACTTTGCAACTCATTTTTCGAGCAAAGATTAGTTAGAGTTAATAAGATTTGTATTTTTGCATCGATTTAAATTTTAAAAATTAGAAAATTATGTCAGACATTGCATCAAGAGTAAAAGCGATTATCGTAGATAAATTAGCGGTAGACGATAACGAAGTAACACCAGAAGCTAGTTTCACAACCGATTTAGGAGCAGATTCTTTAGATACTGTTGAGTTAATTATGGAATTCGAAAAAGAATTTGATATTACAATTCCAGATGACCAAGCAGAAAATATTGGCACTGTGGGTCAATCAATTAACTATATAGAAGAAGCAAAAAAAGGAAAAGAAGAAAAAAAGTAACATTTATATGCAATTAAAACGAGTTGTAGTTACTGGACTTGGAGCATTAACGCCCATAGGAAACAATATTGAACAATATTGGGATGCTTTAGTTAACGGAGTTAGTGGAGCTGCACCTATTACATATTTTGACGCTTCCAAGTCCAAAACTCGTTTTGCATGTGAAATTAAAAATTTTAATCCCACAGATTTTATCAATAGAAAGGATGCTCGTAAAATGGATAGGTTTACGCAATATGCTATGGTGGCTTCAGATGAAGCTATAGCAGATGCTAATTTAGACTTAGAAATCATTGATAAATTACGAGTAGGTGTTATTTGGGGATCTGGAGTTGGTGGTTTAGAAACTTTTCAAAATGAAGTTTTAGGCTATGCCGAAGGAGATGGTACCCCAAAATTCAATCCTTTCTTTATTCCAAAAATGATTGCAGATATTGCACCTGGTCATATTTCTATTAAACATGGATTTATGGGTCCAAATTATACTACGGTTTCTGCTTGTGCATCTTCTGCAAATGCTATGGTGGATGCATTAAATTATATTCGATTAGGGCATTGTGATGTGATTGTTACTGGCGGAAGTGAAGCTGCTGTTGCCGTAGCTGGTGTAGGCGGATTTAGTTCTATGCAAGCATTATCTACTAGAAATGAAAGCCCAGAAACGGCATCTAGACCTTTTGATGCCGAAAGAGAAGGGTTTGTTTTAGGTGAAGGTGCTGGTGCTGTTGTTTTAGAAGAATATGAACATGCCAAAGCTAGAGGGGCTAAAATATATGCAGAACTCATTGGTGGCGGAATGTCATCAGATGCACATCATATTACAGCACCTCATCCAGAAGGAATTGGTGTGGTAGCTGTGATAAAAAACTGTTTAGAAAATGCTGGCATTCAACCAGAAGATGTAGATCATATCAACACACACGGTACGTCCACTCCGTTAGGTGACGTAGCTGAACTAAAAGCCATTTCTAAAGTTTTTGGCGATCATGCTAAAAACATCAACATAAATTCTACAAAATCAATGACTGGCCATCTTTTAGGAGCTGCTGGTGCCATTGAAGCTATTGCTTCTATTTTAGCAATTAAAAACGGTGTTATTCCTCCAACAATTAATCATTCTAATGTGGACGAAAACATCAACCCTGAACTTAACTTGACGCTAAACAAAGCGCAAAAGAGAGCTATTAAAATAGCCATGAGTAATACTTTTGGTTTTGGAGGACACAATGTTTGTGTTGCATTTAAAAAACTGGATGCATAAATATGAGTTTTATTCGTAAAATAGTTCAACCACATACTAATGAGGACACAGAACTTTATAACGAATTAAAAAAACTACTGAATTTTTCTCCAAAAAAAATCAATCAATACAAAAAAGCATTTACACACAGTTCCTTTAATCTATCGGATGAAAAAGGAATTCCTATAAACTATGAACGTTTAGAGTTTTTAGGAGATTCAGTTTTAGGAACTGTAATTTCAGCCTATTTATACAATAAAGTACCTAAAGGTTCAGAAGGATATTTAACTCAAATGAAATCTAAAATAGTGAGTAGAGATCATTTGAATGAGTTAGGAAAAGATCTAGGATTAATTCGTTTTATAAAAAGTAATATAAATCAATCTAATGTAAGCAATAATATTTACGGAAACATTTTTGAAGCTTTGGTTGGTGCTATTTATTTAGATAGAGGATATACTTTCTGTCAGAAATTTATCCATGAAAAAGTAATTACTCCTTATGTAGATATTGAAAAATTAGAAGGAAAAATTACGAGTTATAAGAGTTTAATTATAGAATGGTGTCAGAAAAAGAAGAGAAAATATTCTTTTAACACTTATGAAGATAGTGGTAATGAAAGAGTTAAACACTTTAGTGTAAAAATAAAAATAGACGGAAAACAGGTTGCAAAAGGAAGAGCAACATCAAAGAAAAAAGCAGAAGAATTAGCTGCAAAAAGAGTTTATTTTGCTTTCCAAAATGAAATACTATCAAGTAAAGAAGGTTTAAATTAATTTCACTTTAGTATCAAAAAAATGGTAGTGCCATAGATTAATTAATGATGAATTTTTTGTTCTAAATTATAATAGTAATCTCTATGATATTTATGAAAACGAATGTCTGGCTGAGCTTGTCGAAGACTAGGCTTTAAGAAAAAACTCTGTTCGACAGGCTCAGCCAGACATTTAGTTTTCCGATTGGCTTTTGTTAAAACAAATGTCTTTTTGGTGCCTCAAATGACATTCAATAATAAATAATCATTTTGTTTATGACACACCAGATTTAGATATAGAGTGCATGCAGAGATACCATTCAGTAGAGATATAACTCATTAATTGTAATGGGTTAATCCATTATCATATAGAATAAGGGCAGTTTATTGGCTTTAGCCAAACTCTTTGGTCAATGAAATTTATTACAGAAGATGCGATGTTTATCCAAAACATTGTTTTGTATGATACTATCTTTTTCTAGCCGTCCTGTTTGTACCCGCTCCCTTGTAAGGATCTAAAGGGTCTCACGTAAAGTGAATCACAGTACATGAAATTTTAGATTTGCAAATCTAACGCTAGGAATTTGAGATGCTTTCAGCGAACAAACAAATATACTTAAGTATCAAAATTAATGATTGATGGAAATGTGTTCTTTGTGGAGTTATTAGAGTTATGCCTTAAATCAGTCAGTATTTTATATCATACTTATGAGACACTACCAAACACTGCAAACGATAAAGTTTTTTCTATTTTTTCTGTCCTATTAAAAGAAATTCTGTTCTTCTATTCATTTGATGTTCATCTTCGCTACAAGGAGCATTGTTAGAACATCTGTTTACCAATTGTGTTTCGCCATAGCCATATTGAGAAATTCGGTCGCTTGAAATTCCTTTTGAAATAATATAATCTGCAGTTCTTTTTGCTCTTTTTTTGGAAAGGTTTAAATTATATATATCTGCTGCTCTAGAATCTGTATGCGATTCACATCTAATAATAATCTTTGGATATTTATTTAAGATATCAACAATTTGGTTTAAAATAACCTTGGCTTCTGGTCTAAGATATGATGAATTTAAATCAAACAGAATAGGTTCGTGTTGTATTAATATCTTTTCATTTTTTATTACGATATCTTTATCTTCAACATATTTTTCTAAATAAACTACGTACGGTTCATTTGAGCTTAAATTTTTTATATCTAAAGGTGCTTCTAAAGGTTTGTAAAGTACTTTTGACACTTTTAAATTATAGATATAATTAGGTAATTTTTCAATTTGAAAATCAAAAGCACCATCACTATTAGAAACAAAATTTTTAACACCCTTTTTATTTTTTATCAATTCAATAGATGTATTTCCTAAAGGCTCTAATGTTTTTGAATCTTTAATAATAGCGTTTACTATCATCTTTTCAATTCTTTTAAACAAGTATATATCGTCGCTACCAACACCACCTTCTCTATTGGACGATAAATAACCGTAGGAATTATTTTTATTAATAACAAAGGCAAAATCATCAAGAGGACTATTAATGCCTGTTCCTAGATTTCTTGGAGTTGAAAAAGTATCATCTTTATTAATTGTACTTCTAAAAACATCTAATCCTCCTAAACCAAAATGTCCTGTAGAAGCAAAAAATAACGTATCATGATGTATAAAAGGGAATTGCTCTCTAAAACCTGTATTTATTTTATTTCCTAAATTTTTAGGTTTACCAAGTTTACCATCTTTTAAAATATCTACTACATAAATATCAAAAGATCCTATAGACCCTGGTCTATCAGATGAAAAATATAGTTTAGTTTCATCTTTATTTAAGGCAGGATGTTCAGTTGAATAATCGTCATCATTAATAGATAAATCTGTAATATTTTTCCATTTGTTATCTACTAATTCTGCTCTATATATTTTTAAATGCGTTATTTTATTTTTTGCTTGCTTATCTCTATTACTTGCAGTAAAATACATCGTTTTTCCGTCTTTGGTAAATACTGCATTAGACTCATGTTTTTCAGAGTTTATTTCTTTAGAAAAAAGAGTTTCATTTTTCAACCCTCCTCTGTTATCTATATCTGCAATAAATAGATTTAGGTAAGGTTCTTTGTCCCAACTATATTTAGAACCTTTATTGTTAGTACTAGCAAAAACTAATTTATTATTTAAAAAGACTCCCCCGAATTCTGATAAACTGGTGTTTGAAGGTATTTTTTTGATAGTAAAACTAGAATTTTTATTTTTTAAATATTTATAATCTTCTGATATGTTATTGATATATGTATTCTTTAATTTGTTGCCATAATATTTTTCTAACCATTTACTTGCTTCTATATAGTTATCTTGTCCATATAAGGCTTGGGAATATCTATAATAGTAAATAGGGCTTGTAGCATCTTCGTAGGTATCCATAAGGTTTTTATACGACTCTGAAGCCTTTTCCATATCCGATGTAAAAAAATAACAATCACCTAGTTTTTCATATACTTCTTGAGTTTTTGGTTGTGCATTTGAAAATAATGTAGCAGCTTCTGAATACGCCTTTTTTTCATATAATTTATTCGCTTTTCTTAAATTTTGAGAATAAAGATTTACAAAAAAGGATAAAAATAGAAATGTTAATCCAAGTTTTTTCATAATTATATTTTAAAAGTATCTTGGTGATTTTTCAAATCCGTTAAAAACAGTAATGAAATCGTACAGTAGTATAAATTCGTGTGATCCTGAATTAAAGCCGTTTAATTTTGATGTATTATAATCATAGGAATATCCTATTTTTAGTCCAGGCGTTATATTAAAATTAATAAGTGCAGAAAAAGCATCTTCAAACCTATAGCCTAAACCAAATTCTACTTTATCATTAACAAATGCATTTGCATTAACGTCGTAAGACAAAGGTGCACCTTCAACTCTTTTTATAAGAAAAGATGGTTTTAGTTTTACTTTTTTACTTAATGAAAAAACGTACCCTCCTGTAAGATATGCATGAATTTCTTCTTTTCCATAAAAAACATCAGAAGGGTTGTTGCTTATATGTTTGCTTTGAATAAAATTTGGAATAGAAAAACCTAAATACATATTATCTGTATTGAAATAGATTCCTGCTCCAAAATTATAGAATGTTTCATTTAAATTATTAATAAAACTTGGATCCGTTGCTATAGTTCCAGACTGCAATGAAAAATTAGAAAAATCGTTTCTTAAAAAATTAAGCCCTGATTTTATTCCGAAAGATAATTTGCTATATCGAGAAAGATTCACTCCATACGCTACATCAAGGTAAACACTATTTTGTTTTACAATATTATCAATATTATCATTTAAAAAGGTTCCCCCTATCATTAAACCATTTTTTAAGGGTACCTGAATAAAAGCATTTGAAGATGTTATGCTTCCTCTAATACCAGCCCATTGAGTTCTGTGTAACAAACCAACATTAATAGTAGTATCATAATCATCTGAAGTATAGGCAGGATTTACTACACTCATATTGTACATATATTGGGTATATTGCACATCTTGTTGGGCATTCATTTTAAAAATAATTAAAAAAAATATGCTAGCAAAAAGTTTTTTCATTAGTGAGTAATTGTTGATTTTTAGTTAAGAAAAGGTTTTTTTATCTACTTAAATATAGTCTATTTTGTATAGGTTTTTTGTTGCCTTTATTAAAGTAAATGATGTAATAATAAACTCCAACAGGCAAATATTTTCCTGTTCCATATAACTTACCATTCCATTCAGGCTTTAAGGCATTTCCTTCATATACCACATTCCCCCATCTATTATAAAAGATTATATTATAATTAGGATAAAGAACATTAATATTTTCTATATGAAAAGTATCATTAATACCATCACCTGTAGGTGAAAACCCGTCATAAAGAACTATGTTTTCGCCATCGCAAGCATCAAGGTTTGGATTTACTATAAGTGGTTCACTTGCACATCCCAAACTGTTTACTGATACAAGATAATAGGTTGTGTTAGCTTCTAATAATTGACCTAAACTTAAAGGTGTTCCGCTTGGATATGAGTCATACCAAAAATAGGTGTTATTAGAGTCTATTTGTATATTATTATTTAAATCTTCTAATGTTGGGTTGTTAACAGAACAAAATTGATCGCCGTCAGCAACTGCAAATGTTGGTTCGTCAACTGTAACCAAAAGCACATTTATTAAAAGTCTTGAACTCTCACAACCAGTTACTGTTTGACTTGCCCAGTAATCTTCACCGTCTATTAAAGCATCCGTAGCGTTTAGTGCAGTTGTACTTGTAGCGTCTGCATACCACATAATATTGGTTCCAGTAACTTGAATATCTGCTATGGTTGGGCTATCAATAACACAGAATTCTTGGGTTGTATCTGTTGTTGTGGGTGCTGCTGTGGTATTAATGGTTACAGTAACCATTAACCTATCAGAACTCACACAACCAACAATCGTTTGTGTTGCCCAATACTGTTGTCCGTCTATTAAAGCATCCGTACTATTTAATGGAGTTGTACTCGTTTGACTTATATACCATACAATATTGTTTCCTGTAACTTGAATATCTGCTATAGTTGGAGTAGTATCGGTAGCACAAAATTCTTGGGTTGCATCTGTTGTTGTCGGTGCTGCGGTAGTATTTAAAGTTACAGTAACCATTAACCTATCAGAACTCACACAACCTGCAACTGTTT
>JBMYWO010000054.1:0-11736 GCA_049607505.1 Polaribacter sp. | reverse complement strand
TTTACAGACGGATAAAAATGCTTCTGCTTTTACATCATGTCCGTGTTTATGTACGTCTAAACCTTCGGGATGAATTTCAAAATGCTTTTCGGCATCTTCTTCATTTCCTAGAATAATATCACAGTAAGCAGTCAATTCCGTCATTATTTTTTCTCTATGTGCTTCATCACAATATGTCCATAATTTTGCACGATAGTTTAAGTCTGTGGAAATAGTAATGCCTTTTTCACTGGCTACTTTTACTGCTTCTAAACATACATCGGCTGCGCCTTGGGAAATGGCAGGCGTAATGCCTGTCCAATGAAACCACTCTACGCCATCAAACACGGCATCCCAATTGATCATTCCAGATGTTATTTCTGCAATGGCTGAATGCGCTCTATCATATACTACTTTAGATCCTCTACTAACGGCTCCTGTTTCCAAAAAATAAATTCCTAAACGATTGCCACCCCAAACAATTTTATTGACTCCAACACCTCGTTTACGCATTTCCATCATAGCACATTGTCCAATATCATTGTTTGGTAAACGTGTTACAAAATCTACATCTACTCCGTAATTTGCTAATGAAACTGCTACGTTAGATTCTCCTCCACCATATACAACATCAAAGTTATTGGCTTGTGAAAATCGTAAAAATCCTTGTGGAGCTAATCGCAACATGATTTCTCCAAAAGTTACTACTTTACTCATTGTTTGTTTTTTTTGGCTTTAGGCTTTAGGCTTATAGCTTAAAGCAACGTTTACTTTAAATTCCTAAAGCTTGTCCTCCACCAACTTGTATGGTTTCTGCTGTTAAGAATGCTGCATCTTTACTTGCTAAAAATGAAACAACACCCGCTACATCTTCTGGTTGTCCTAATCTACCCAACATAATATTGTTTTTCCAAGAGGCAAAAACTTCTGGCTTGGTTGATTTTATTTGCGCATGAAAGGGTGTGTCTATGGTACCTGGGGACACGGCATTAACTCTAATACCATATTCAGCCAAATCTTTTGCCAATGCTCTAGTTATTGCATGTACGCCTGCTTTGGATGTTCCATAGATTCCTGCTCCTGGCCCTCCTGCGTTCCATCCTGCGTTTGATGTATAGTTAATTATGGTTGCATTTTCTCCTTTTTTAAGGAAAGGAATAGCGGCTCTTGAACAAAAGAATGTTGAATCTAAATTTAATGCCATTACGGATCTGTAAAATTCGGTTGTCATTTCTTCAAATCTAGCCCTTCCGCCTAATCCTCCTGCGTTATTAACAAGCACGTCTATTTTACCATATTTTTCTCCAATTTTTTTGATGCTTTCTGTTACTTGCGCTTCATTTGTAACATCAAAACCACAATACTCGGCGGTAATTCCTTCAGCAGTAAGTTCTTCTATTCTTTCAACTCCTTTTTCATCTTGTATGCCATTTAAAACTACGGTATATCCGTCTTTGCCCAATCTTTTTGCTACTTCAAAGCCAATACCTCCTGTGGCACCAGTTACTATGGCTATTTTTCCGTTTGATTTACTCATTTTTTAATATTGTTTTTTATTATATAATAATATTTTAATTTTCTGTATTTACTACTAATTTTACTTTTTTGATTAAAAAGAAAATTGATAGTACAGCTAATACGACAGATACTGTAATAGCTATAAATGCTGGTATGTATGACCCTCCTTCTGTAATTCTACCAATAAACCAATTCATTATCATAGGTGAAAATGCTGCTACAGTTCCAGCTAATCCAGCTAATGTACCTACTGAAGGTCCTCTAAATAAATCACTTGATAGTGTTTGAATATTACCAATAGCAAATTGGAATCCAAAAAGTGCTAATCCTGCTAAATATATGAATGTCATATAATTAGAATCGTTTACAAAAACTATAATAGAAACAAAACCGATTATTATTAAAAGACTTCCTAATACAATACTGGCTTTTCTACCAAAATCTGTAGAAGTACGTTTGATTATTGCTTCTGTAAATATGCCTCCTAATATTCCACCAGCAGCAGCCATTAGATAAGAAATCCACATTGTTTTTCCTATTTCTTCTATGCTTAGTCCAAATTTAGAATTCAAGTAAATTGGCATCCAACCTGCAAAAAACCACCAAATAGGCTCTATAAAAAATCTACAGAGTAAAATTCCCCAAGGTTGTTTATAACTCAATATTTTTCCAACAGATAAACTTTTAGCATTTTCAACGACTACATCATTATTTTCTATTCGGTCATTCAATAATAAGTTTTTTTCATCTTCAGTAATCCAAGGATGACTTTCTGGTTTTGATTTGTTTATCACTAACCAAGGAATTACCCAAAGCAAACCTACTGCTCCTAAAATTATATAGGTAGATTTCCATCCAAATTCGGCATATAAATATACAATGATAACAGGAGCTATTACATTACCTATGGAAGCACCTGCATTAAAAATACCTTGTGCTAACGCTCTTTGTTTTACAGGAAACCACTCTCCATTGCTTTTTACGGCTCCTGGCCATAAGCCAGCTTCTCCTAAACCAAGTAAACCACGTACTATTGATAATGATGTTATTCCTTTTGCAACTGCATGAAAAGCGGCGGCGGCAGACCATACTACAATAGACAGGACAAAGCCTATTCTAGTACCTATTTTATCGTACAATCTTCCAGACAAAAATTTACTTGCAGCATAGGTAAACATAAAAATATTAAGCATTAGTGCATAATCAGATTTATCCATTCCTAAATCTTTACCCATTTCTGGCCATAAAAGTGCAAATGCTGTTCTATCTATATAATTGATGACAGTGGCTATAAATATTAGTATTATAATCCACCATCTTAATCCTTTTAATTTCATTTATATTTATTTAAGTATGTATTAAAAAGTTATACTGAAACACTAAACACATGTTAAAAAATAAGTATTATTGATTGAAAACCTTGTAAGTATTTCGTTATCAAGACCTTTCAGGTTTTTAAAACCTGAAAGGTCTCACAAACATTTGTTTTTAAAATACTGATTTTACAGAAACTATGTATTAAATATTATTTTTTGTCATGCAGTTATATTGAAACATTATAACAGTATTGATATAATACGCTAAAGTGTTCTTTCATTTTTTGTTTTGCAAGATCTGGGTTTTGTTGCTCAATAGCATCATAAATTGCTTGGTGTTCTGTTATTCCTAATTCTGCAAGACCTTTATCACATACATGATATTTTTCGAAATTTGTAATAATTTCTGGTGTTATAATAAGCATAAAGGTATTCATAGTACTATTACCACTTGCTTTTGCTATGGCTAGATGAAATAATAAATCTTCTTGTACTGCATCTTCATCGTCTAACACTTTTTGAGTATAGGCGTCTAAAGCTTCTTTCATTTTTTTAAGATCATCTTCTGTTCTTCTAATGGCTGCTAATCTTGCTGTTTTTAATTCTAATAAAATTCTTGTTTCTACTAATGATTTAAAATCAGGTTCATCTAATCTTAAAATATCTTCAATCATGCCATTTAAAGCTGTAATGCCAATAGCTACAAAGGTTCCACTTTGTGGTCTAGATTTTAATAATCCGTAAAATTCTAACTTTTGAATGGCTTCTCTAACACTAGTTCTACTTACTTCAAATTTTTCTGAAAGCATTCTTTCTGAAGGCAACTTATCTCTTGGTTCTAAATTTTTATAATTGATTAAATCTCTTATTCCTCTAATGATTAAATTTTGAACTTTCTGATTTTCGTTTATGGTAAGTACTTCTACTTTCATATTTTGTTTAAGATTTGTTAAAATTACCTATTAAGTTTATAAAATAATTTGAAATAATATCTTCTGTCAACAGAATTTAATTTATCAAAGGATTTTGGCTAAAGCCAATCTGTTGTTTTCATTTTACAAGACAATGGGTTTTAACCCATTGCAATTTAACCAACCATATCTCTAATGAGAAACTTCTAAAGTATAATATTTTACCTTTGCAAAAGAGCCTTCATCTCTTGACTGAAAATAATTTCCAGCTTTAAAATAATTTTCAAAAACACCCCACTTTCTTATATGGATATTGTCATAAACTGCATATTCACTATTATTTAAAACTACCACCATTTTTCCAGCATTAACTTTTACTTCTAACGTGAATTTTCGAAAACCTACTTTTTGCTCAAATGTATAACCTTTATCATTGCCCCAAGCATTTTCGTGTAATATTTCTGGAACGGTAGCTTTTAGGTTTTTAAGAATTTTTGTTTTTACTCTTACCTTACCATCTTGCCAATAAATTTTTAACATAGGGGGTGCATTATTATCATCTTCTCCAATCAAATCCCTTTGTTCATTGGTTAATCTTCCATGAATTTGCATGATAATAATTTTATGATATTTTCCTTTTTTATCTCTAGAAACGTCTTCTACGGAAAGTTTTCCTTTCATTCTTCCGCCTTGGGCAAAGGTCCAGTTTATATTGTTGCTTCCTGGCTCCATTTGTTCTCTAAGTTCAGACCTTGTATATTTTGTATTTCTAGTTTTAGAATTTGTAGGCATTGCGTGAAAAACAATAGCACCTTTTAGAGAGTCTATATACATATAGGGTTTTGCAATATCATTGTTTGCAAAATCCAAAATTTCTGGAGGTGCTATTTCATAAGGTTTTCCATCTTTATTAGTTGTAGGAAGTGTTACTTTCCAATGGCTTAAATCTATTTTAGGAAGTTTTATCTTTTTCTTTTTTTTTCGTTGAGAAAAAGTGTTTGTAGTTCCTAAAATAAAGATACTTATAAAGACAATAAGAAACTTATTTGTATTCACTTAAAATTTTATTTTTAGTCAGCTACAATTGAAAAATCATCTATTCTACATTCTGCGCCTTGATTGGAAACATAGATAGATACTGTAGAATTATTTCCTGAATTAAATTGTAAATCTACTTTTACATAATCATTTGCACTACTTTGATCTGATCCTTCAAAAGAAGCTATGGTTGCACCCGCAATAGTTGCAGGGTCTGTAAAACCACCGCCTGCTAAAACGGAAACAGTTATTGAACCTACAGGAGATGTTTTCATCGTATAATAGTATGTTAATGTATAATCTGCATTGGGAGAAATGGTAAGTTCTTGATAGGCAATTCTATCTCCACCTGATGGATATTTTGATGCTTGCGAACCGTTTTGAACTGGACTGCTTGTTATTTGAATAACGCCTCCTAAATCAGAATTTCTCCAAGAATCACGTCCATCTCCTGTACCTCCGTCTAGCATACCATCTTCAAAACTTGCTTCTAAAATATCTGGAACAATAGCTGCTGGTGCTGGCGGTTCTACAACTTCTATAGTTTCTGAAGAGGTGCTTTCAACGCCTAAATTATCTTTAGCCGTGAGTGTAACTGTATAAGTTCCTTCGCCTGAATAGGTGTTTGTAGGTTCGAAATTTGTAGAAGAATTACCGTCTCCAAAATTCCAAGTATAACTTGTAGCACTTGAAGATTGGTTAGAAAAACTGTATGTTTTCCACTCGTCAGCGGGCCCTTCGCCTTGTGAAGCTGAAAAACTTGCTGATGGTGGTGTTGCATCTGGTATGGATCCTGCTTCTGGTAATACTAAATCTTCACAAGAAGAAAAAGCAATCATTGAAACAAGGATAAAAGAAAATCCAATTGTTTTTAGAATTCCTTTGTTGTATTTATTTTTAATTATCTGTATCATCTTAATTGTATTAAAATTAATAACCTGGATTTTGTGATAGCAATCCATTACTTAAATTTATTTCTCTTTGAGGTATTGGTAACAATAAATCAGTTGTAGAGAATCCTAATCCGTTTGCAGAAGAAAAAGCACCTAATACGGTTGCTGCTTCACCCATACGTATTAAATCAAAAAGTCTGTGGTTTTCAAAAGCTAATTCTACTCTCCTTTCATCCATCAACTCTTGTTTTGTAATAGTGCCATCAGCATCATTTGCTAATCCTGCTCTATTTCTAATCGCATTAAAAGATGCTAGTGCATTTGAACCACTGGTTGATGCACTGCCTGCCATAACTGCTTCTACGTGCATTAATAATACATCTGCATAACGTAGTACAATCCAATCATTTCCTGCTTTTTGAGGATCACTTGATGTTGCTGGAATTCCTAAACTTGCATCACCATTTGGCAAGTATTTTACTACTTGATGTTGGGTTACTTGCGCTTGATCTACTCTATAAGAATATTGTGTTCTATTTCCACCCATAGCATCTAATGCGGTTACAGCTTCTGGGGTTACGTAGTTTACACCACTTGTTCTACCCACAGCATTTAACCATTCTGCTGAAAAGTTTTGACTTTCGTTTGAATCTTCAATATATCCTACTGCAAAAATAATTTCACCATTTCCTTCATTATAGAAAATATCTTTAAAATCACTTTCTAAAGAAAATCCTCTTGAAGCATTCATAACGGATTCACATAATGCTTGTGCTTGACTATAATTTCCTAAAGTTAAATGGACTTTTGCTAGCAATACTTCTGCTGCTGCTTTAGAACCTCTAAACTTGCTACTGTCGTCTAAACCACTAACAGCAGTTTGTAAATCACTTACAATTAAGTCATAGATTGTAGAAGTAGCTACTCTTGTATAAGCAGTTTCTTTATCTTCTGGAGTAATCACTTTGTCAACTAAAGGGACATCTCCATACAAACGTACTAAATTAAAATAGGCATAAGCTCTTGTAAATTTTGCTTCTGCTTCAAATTTTGTTGCAGAACTTCCTGCTGCTCCTAAGTTTTCTAATACAATATTTGATCTGTAGATAATATTGTAAAAACTTGCATAATAATCTGCTACAATACCATTGGTTGCTTGTATGGTATAGCTTTCAAATTGCGCAGCTTCACCTTCACTACTTTTAGTTCTTGTATTATCACTTCGCATTTCAGTTAAATAATACTCGTACATAATGCTATGGTTGTCATTAGTACTATTAGAATTTACACCTTGAATGGCATCGTATATATTAAAAACCGCTGTCTCTACTTGTGCTTCTGTTGTATAATAATTGGCACCAGATAATACAGAATTTGGTATTGGCTCTAGATAATCATCACCACAAGAAACATAAGTTGCTACTAATGCTATTAATAGCATATTCTTTATTGTTTTCATATTTATGTTTTTATTAAATAGTTAATTAAAATTCTACATTTACTCCTAATGAGATTGTACTAAAAACTGGTGATCCAGCTCTTTGATATCCATAGGTTGTAGAACTAGTATCGTTTATAGATTCTGGATTAAATCCTGTATAATTATCAGCAGTTAAATATAGTAGGTTTTGTCCGGAAAGATATACTCTTCCTCTTGTAAAACCAACTTTTGATAATAAGTCGTCTGTAAAATTATAGCCAATATTTACATTACGTAAAGCTATATAAGACGCATCTTGTATAATACTGTTTGTAAATATTTTTTGCTTGATAAATTCTTGATCTGGAGTTGTTGAAATAAAATCTTGTGCAGAATTAAATTGATTAAAAATATATTGGTCTCCCATATTTCTAACTTCAGCACCATGGCTTCCTTGAAACATAAAACTTACATCAAAATCTTTTATCTTAAATTCATTAGATAAACTCCATACGATGTCTGGATATGGACTTCCTAAAATAGTTTTATCATCATCATCTATAACGCCATCGCCATTCAAATCTCTTACATATACATCTTGTGCTTGCGCGCCAATTGGATGCCAAGGATTGCTAATATACTCTAAAGGAATCTCTCTGTCAACAACCCAACCATAAAAAGAAGAAATAGGATTTCCTTCTAGGTTAATCCATTCTGCAGCTCTTTTAGAATCTACACTTTGAATTTGCCCATTTGAATCTGCAAAATCGGTTAATGTATTTTCATTTTTAGAAGCTATTAATGTAGAGGACCATTTAAAGTTTTCTACAGATATATTTCTAGTTCTTAATTCTAATTCGAACCCTGTATTTTCTACTTCTCCAATATTCACTAATGCACTAGAAAATCCTGTTGTTGTAGAAATAGGATTGTCTATTAATAAATCTTTACTTGTTCTTTTATAATAATCAAAAGAACCAGAGATTATATTATTAAACAAACCAAAATCTATTCCTGGGTTAAATTCTACTGAACTTTCCCATTTTAAATCTGGATTTGCAATGTTTAATGGGTTAAGACCTGTTACTGTAGCACCATCTATAACCGCATTTGTTGTTCCTAATAATGCTAAATAAGGATAACTATCTATTTGATTATCACCAGTATCTATTTGAGGATTTCCTGTAATACCATAACTAATTCTTAATTTTAAGTTATTGATTTTTTCTACATCTTCTAAAAAATCTTCTTTGTGAATGCTCCAACCTACAGAGGCCGCTGGAAAGTATCCATATTTATTATTTTCACCAAAAGCAGAATGTCCGTCAGCTCTAACACTTAATGAAGCTAAATATTTACCATCATCAAAAGCATAATTTAATCTTCCAAAATACGATTGAATTCTAGTTTCATACCCTTGAGAGTTTGCAGTAACCGTTAGCGGGTCTGCAGCAGACATTGTTTGTAATAAATCTGAAGTAAAACCTGCTCCTCTTGAGTAGTTATACTTTGTATTCCAGCTCTCTGAACCTGTACCTAAAACGGCACTTATTTCATGTTTCTCAATAGTATTTTCATACGTAAAATAACTTTCCGTTACTAGGTGTAGTCTGTTTGTATTTGCTAATTCTAAAGAAGCAGCTGATGCACCATTTCTATTAGATAGCACCCCTTGCCATCTTCTATATTTTGTATTTTGAAAATCACCTCCTACAGAAGTTCTAAAACTTAAGTTATCTGTAAATTGATATTTTGCATATACATTACCAAATATTTTAAATTTTTCATCGGTTCTATCTCTTTCTAAAACTTTGGCTGCAGGATTGGTGTTTGAAGTATTGCTAATATCTAAACCAGAACCTCCACCTGGTACAGGCATTCCTGTGGCTAAATCAAAATCATCAAACATACGTTGTATCGCATAATCTCCTATTTGAGCATCTGCATATTTACCTCCGTCTCTAGTTCTATTTACAAATTGTATGGTATTTTCATCTAAATATAATGGCAACCAAGAGGGTTGTCTTAAAATATCGTGTGTAGAACCATCAAAACGTCTTCTGTCTGTAAAAGAAGGTGTTACACTAACACCAAATGATAGTTTATCATTTATTTTAGTATCTACTTTTAGTTTGACATTGTATTTTTTAAAATCGTCTGTCAGTAAAACTCCTTCATCATGTAGATAATTTACTGCTGCACTAAATCTTGTATTTTTACTACCACCTCTAGCACTAAATGAATGATTGGTAATAACTCCTCCATCAAAAATGATGTTTTGCCAGTTATTATCTACACCGATTAATTGCTTGTACGCTGTTTTATCTGAAATAGATCCTGTGGCAGCCAATTCTGCTGCTGCCGTTTCTGCTACTGTAAAATAGTAGGCATCACTTTGTCTTGCGGTTTTAAAACCTGTAAAAGTGCTATAACTGAATTTCGGTTTTCCTTCTTTACCTTGTTTGGTAGTAATCATAATAACCCCTTTAGACCCTCTAGACCCATAAATAGCTGTGGATGCTGCATCTTTTAAAACTTCAAAAGAATCTACATCGTTCATGTCTAAAGCACTTAAATAATCATTGTCAACAACCAATCCATCTACAACAATTAAAGGAGATACACTACCCGATATAGACCCAACTCCACGAATACGTATGGTTGGTGCAGAACCTGCTTCACCTTCTGTAGCTTGAATGTTTACCCCAGAAACTTGCCCCACTAAAGCATCATCTACCCTAGCAACGGCAATTTGGTCTAACTTTTCATTTTTCACTTTAGAAATAGCTCCTGTTAAGTGCGATTTCTTTTGTGTACCATAACCCACTACCACTATTTCATCTAAAACACTAGCGTCTTCTGACATACTAACATTTAATGATTTTTGACTATTAATGGTGATGTTTTGAGTTGCATACCCTAAATAAGAGAATTCTAATACATCTCCTTTTTTAACTTGTATAGAATATTTACCATCAAAGTCTGTTTCAGAACCTCTATTGGTATTCACAACTCTAACTGTAACTCCCGGTAATGGCGAGTTATCAGGTGTTGATGTAACTACACCAGATACAGTATAACTGTCTTGTCCATACATGCAGACATTAATTAACATTGCTAATAACAATGCGATTTTAAATTTTAATTTCATAATTAATATTTGTTTAAAATGTAATTAAATTAATGATATAGTTAAGATTTTGATTTTTAACATCACCCAAAATAAAAGTTCTAAAAATATAAACTATTTTATTCATCTTAATGCTTATATAATCAATTGAAGATATTTGTTTTGTTTAAAAAAGGTAGGCAATACACCTACCTTTTCTAATTTCAACTAATTCAAATTTAATCCTAATTATACTATTGTTTGTATTGGTTTACCAAACTGGTTTACCAGATTGGTCTGCCAAATATATACTTTTTTGTCAGTTATTAAAATTTTTTTAATATAATTTTTTAATTATCCCATAAAATCTTTACTGTTTATCCCCAAAATAAGATACTGTATCGCCACTTAAAAAATCTTCTCTAACAGGACTAAATGTATCAATTAACATCCCTTCTTCTAAACAAATTGCACTATGCAATAAATTAGGTTCAATATACACTCCATCTCCTGCTTCTACAATTTTCTTTACTCCGTCAATTTCAAATTCAAATTTACCTGAAACACAATAGGTAGCTTGTGTATGAAAGTGTTGATGTGGTGAACCTACTGCCCCTTTATCAAATTTCACTTTTACCATCATTATTTGGTTATCGTACCCTAAGAACTTTCTTGATACTCCTCCACCAAGTACTTCCCATTCCATATCTTTTGTTACAATGTATTTTTCACTAAATCGTTTCATTTGTTGTTAATTTTGAATGTTTTTAATTTCAGTTTTGTGGTATTCCTGGACCTACCGTAGCTTCTCTAAACCACACTTCTGTATAGCAACCATTTTCATATTGTTTAGCAATATCACCTCCGTAAGTTTCTGCACCTGCGCACCAAACTATATTTTTTTCTGGAGCTTTGCCATTAGTTTGGTTATAAGCTCCTTGTTTAAAGTAACCTAACTCTCCTGCATAAGCAGAATCTCTTTCTGTTCCATCTTGTCCTATTGGTGCAAATAAATTCTTGACTTGCTCTGGTAAATCTGATTTATTTACATATTCAGATTTTAGTAAATTTTTAGTAAATGTTTTAGTTTGATGACCTTCACTTTTGAAAGTTAAGTACATAATTCCTTTATATACATTTACTTCATAACTGAATTCTTCGCCTAATTCTATTCCGTCTTCCGGTTCTGAAGGGAAATCATCTTTACTTTTTCCAACCACAGACATATCATATCCCCAAATAGCAGAAGAGTAATCCCATCTACCAGAATTATCATCGCCAGCTGTGTTTATTTCATAATTCCAAAATACCGACCCTTTTGTATGACCAGGAAATTTCTTGTAAAACAATTTAAAAGGCTCATTTTCATGACCTTCACCACTATGAATTTGACCAACTACCGTTGAGTAAGAGGCAGCAACTCTAGCATCTCCAGAAACAGAAACCTGCATTACCTTACAAATACCTGTTAGTTTACCTCCTTCTTCTGGAATCCATTCTCTTTTTTCGTGTAGTTCTGTTCTTGTATTACTGGAGTTTTTGGAAGTAACTC
>JBMYWO010000053.1:0-11772 GCA_049607505.1 Polaribacter sp. | reverse complement strand
AAAGTCAAAAAATTATGTCAAATTGCAGCTTAAAGGGAAATTTGTCGTACACCCAGTTAGACCTTTGTATAATACTAAAAAAGGTCTAATACTTTCAATAAAAGATTCATTAGAAAAATCTTTTTTCTTTTCTTGATGTAAATAACTACGATATTTATTGAACATATTTAATCGTAGATTGCTCAATTCAAATGATTTTAATGAGTACTGCTTTGGGTTTCTATTTATTAAATATAAAACAGTCTCATTTATATATGGAATATACCCACCTTTATCATCATAAAGAGCAAAATCACCTTTTTTAGCAAATAGAAAAGTTGGAATTAAAAAATCTATAACTCCTTGTTTTAATTTGAAAGGTTTTTCCCCTAAAATATCAATTAATTCAGTAATAACTTTGGTTTCTGTTTTTGCGTTTTCTAAAAAAAGTTCACAAGCCTCCCATACTTTTAAAAAATTTTGATCTTCAGGGAATGGAGTACTTAAAACAAAATTATCATCTTGTAATCTATGAATTCCTTTATTCTTAATTAAACTCCAGTAAATTGTTTTATCAGATGGAAATTTATCATTTGGATATCCAAAATCTTTTTCTTTCCAGTGATTTACCAACCTATTAAAATATGATTTTCTCGAACTATTGATTGCGCCAGATACTTTGTGTTTGTTTATCAACTCCATATTTATAATTGGAGTTAATGGATAAATTTTTGAGCAAATTTCAGAAAGAAACTTATTCAACTTTTGTTTACTCTTTAATTTTATCTTTTTCCCATCAAAAAACCATTGAATTTTATTGGAATATAAAGAATCTAACACATAATGGTTTAGCAATGCTTTTTGGCTATTGATTATATTGTTTATCTCTTCTTTAGCAAATGTATCATCAATTTCTACTTCTTCTAAAACTTTTTCTGTTTTAATAATGTCAATAAGTAGTTTTCTTATTGTTGACGTGTTTTTATATAAACCATAAAGTATTGCTAAATTATTTTTAGAAGTTTGTTCTTTAGTATCTTTATCAGTGATATTTTCATTGAAAATAAGATTGATAAAACCATCTATTTCATTAATTGGTTTTTCAAAAATTGGTTGTTCACTTATTTTAAATTCAAAGAGTCGAGGAGTTCCTGTTTTGTATAGAACTTCTTTTGCTGTAATAATTGGAAAATCAAAAGCATCTTTTAATCTAGGAAATATATCAATGGAAGTGTCTATAGTAGTACCTATTTTAATAATAGCATCCTCAATATCCATATCTGTACCTCCAAGTAATTTAAAGGATTTATTAAAATTATTAAAACGAATAATTTTAAATTTCTTTAATAATTTTAAAGATTTTGAGATATTATGAGACTTATATTTAAAGGATAAGTAATCAATTAATAGCTTCTCATTGATACTTGCTCCTTTACTTGAAAACAAGTTTAGTAAACCAATTGTTTTTATAAGATCTGATATAATATTTTGATTTACATCTGCTTTGGCTTCCGCTCTTTCAATCGCATCCCTTATTAATGCCCATTGAGAATAATCGGGGTTATGTTTGCTTACTAATATTGAATACATATTAACCAATAAGTAATCATATAATTTTGCTATATCAAATAGTTCTTTTTCTTTTAAATTATCTAATCCTAAATGGTCGGATGTTTGCAAAAATGTAAATAATGATCTTTCATTTTGTCCATATTTTTGCAATGATTTCGTAAGTATAATTGCCGAAAAAACATCTAATGGATACAAATTATTTCCTATTTTTTCAATATAATTTTCATCTATCGAAAAACAATGATGTGTTTTATTTAAAATAAATAAACGATCTAAATAAGTTTCATTTTTTATCTTGGTAAGATCTTTAGAGTTAAGATGTTGTGAAGCTAAAAATAACAATTGCTCTACAGGTTCATTAAATGTAATCTCATTAAATCTTCCTTTTACTTTCTTCCATTCATTTTTTTGAGAAGCAGTTAACTCAACAGAATAAGAATCAATTGCTTGATGTACAGAAGTAATAAATAAAATATTCCTATTAGAATCATTTACAAACTCAGCAAGTTGCTGAATAAAATACATTTCTTTTTCAGGATTATATTTTGATGCGTATTCTAAAAATTTTCCAAATTCATCAATACAAATCACTAATATTCCATTACTTTTTTTTACAATTTCATATTTCTTATAAATAGAATCAAAAATTTCTTGATTCCCTTTTAATTTATTTTCTATAGAAAAATAAGTTTTGAAGTAATCTATTAATGAATTAAACTCCCCTACAATGTTTATAAATTCTGTTTTTTTACATTGATTTTTTGAAAAGTTGAAAAAATTTTCTTTCTCTGAAGATGATATACTTTTATTAAAAGCCCAAAGAAAAGCAGATTTGCCTGTTCCATAAGAACCTATTATAGTAAAACTATGTATTCCTTTTTTAAATTCATCAAGGATAAAATTTGCTATTCTAATTGTATTACCACTAGCAATATAATCAATAGATTTATCTTGATCTCTAATGATGTTTATAGATGATGATTGCTTCAAATTACTCATAATATTCTTTTAAAATTTGAAGAGAATTTGGTTTCCCATTCTTGAATTGCAGTTCTTTAATTCCTGCATCATTTGAATACATAATATCAGTATATTTTTCTGATATACGAATCAATTTTTTTTCCAATTGATTATTATTAAAAGCGAAGATATTACCTACACTATTAAAATCGCTATACAAATTTTTAAAACTAATTGAGTTTCCATAATCTTTGTTTTCTAATATAATAAATAGAATTAGTTCTATTGATACGGTTTGTTCTTTATGATTTAAAATTGAAAATTTTGAAGAATCTTTCTTCTTTTTTATCTCATGTACAAGTTCTAAATCTGAAAAAAGACCAGAAAAACTATCCTCTTTATCTTTACCATTTTTTGAATGATATGTTCGTAAAAAAACAGAAAAATCTTTAGACAATGTATTATGGTTAATTGAAGAATTGAGTTCGCTTATATATGTAGATAAATTTGTTTTGTTGAATTCAGGTTTTAGTTTTCTAAAATTATTAAAAATGATTGAATAAATGGAAGAATAATTATTTACTACTAAAAGATAATGTAGTAACCATAATGAGGTTTCGCTCTCTAGATACTTATCTTTGCCGCTATTATCATCAAATAAAAAATCTGCAATTTCTGTTGTTTTTTCAGTCTTTAAATCAATAATCCCAAAAGATTTTAACCAAAATCGTATCGAGTTCACCATATTTCTACCTACACCTAATTCAATGCAAGCTTCATCTACAAACTTTCCTCCTTTTTTAACAAAATCATAGCCTTTTTTCAACCAAAGATTTTTACAGTGAAAAGTCTCATGCCCTGAAAATATTGGTCTCTTTATCATGTATTTTAACTATTTAGTAAAATTACTGTCTTACTGCTAAATAGATCTTTTAGGTTTTAAAAACCTAAAAGGTCGTCTTAAATTTTTAAAAAAGCCTTCTATCGGGTGGTTTGTTTTTATCCCATTTTAAATCTTTTAAAACAGAAGATTTTACTCCAATAAAAAAAGTATAAGAAGAATTTGTACCAAAAGGAACCCAATTAAAATTAAAATTCCAGCTGTCTAAATCTCTAGTAATATTAAATCTAGAAAACGAAAAAGCACCGTTTTTTATATCATATCCTGATGAAAATTGTACTTTCCATTTTGGTGATAATTCAATATTGCCACTAAACATTAATGTGTTTACACCAATCTCGCCAGGGTCAATTCCGTTATCTCTATAATTGGTAGAATATGCTAAATTTAATGTCCAAGGTATTTTGGCTTTATACAATTTGGTTTCTACGGTTTCATTATTGTTAGAGTTGCTACCTCCTGCCCCACTGGGAAATCCACCTTTAGAATTTATGTTAGATCCTGTAACATCTGGTGTGTTTTGAGCACCATTTCCATTTTTACTTTCATTGGTATTTGTATCTTCCTTTTTTTCTTTGTCAAAATCTCTACTAGAAAGGGAATAATTAGCGGTTAAACTTGCATTTGTTAATCTAAGAAAACCAGTATTAAATTGATTAATTCTCGTGCCATTTTCATTGACTTGATACGGATCTAAAGAGCCACTTAAATTAACGGCAAGTTTGTCTTTTAATAGTCTTGTTCCGGCAGAAAAACTTACTGGAGACCAACGCAAACTATCGGCTGCAATATTATAGGAACTGCTAAAATTAAAATTATTCAACAGCATTACTTTTTCATCCTCTTCATCGCTATCAGGGTCTTTGGGGGCTACTTTGGCTTCCAAAACATTGTTTAGGCTGATTCCTATAGAATTGCTTAATCCAGATCCTGGTCGTCCATAAATTCCATTATCAAAAGGAGAATAGGTAAGCAAATCATCTATATCTGCACTTTGCTGTACTTGTTGGTTGTGCATATTTGCAAAATCGGGTCTGTACGAATACGAAATAGAAGGTCTAAAGGTATGGCGTATAGCTTTTAATCTTCCTTTTTTAAAATTAAAAGTTCCATAAACATTCGTAGATAAATTAAGCCCTGTATTATATTCTCTAAAACTTTTAAAACCTCGTAAAGTATCGGTAACTACCACATTTTCAGTTTCATCATACTCTTTTTGGATATAATCAAAATTCCAAACTTCTTTATAATTAATACTTGGCGATACAGTAAAATATTTTAAAACACTAATATTTGTACTGGTTCCTGTTCTGTGTTGAACGCCAGATTTTGCCGTTTCAAACATTTTTGCAGTACCAAATTCATCATCTGTAGTATTAATTCTATATTCGCCTTGCATCGTATAATTAAAACCCATTTTTTGGATGGGTGTTTTTTGGATTCCACTTTTTCCTGCAAAGGGAAAAATCTTATTCATATTTACGGTTAATGACGGCAAAGTCATGGTAATGGATTCAGTATTCGTATTTTGTGAATGTGTGGCTGTAGCACTCATATTAAAAGGTGTGTCTACAAAAGTTTTGCTATAACTAATGGATGAACTCAACGTATTTGTTAGAAATTGAGAAGTGTTTAATTGATTTAGAGATTGTCTATAATAGGTGCTACTTCCTAAATTTACAGAAGCAGAAAAACGAGCATTCGGATTCGACTTACCATCTTGACTATGATTCCATCTAATATTAAAATTACTGGCTTTGCTATAATCATCAAAACCTCTAATTCCTTGGATAATATTTTCAAAATTAAAGCTAAACGCTCCGCTAAACTTATATCTTTTTCTATAATTGGATGAAACTCTTGCTCCCCAACTTCCGTTGGAATAGGCATCACCAAGAACGGTTAAATCAATATAATCACTTATCGCAAAATAATAGCCTCCGTTTTGAAAACCAATTCCTCTATCGCTACTTCCCGTATCAAAAGCAGGAAACAAAAATCCAGAAATGTTGTTTTCGCCTAAAGGAAAATAGGCAAAGGGCAACACCACTGGGGTTGGAACATCTGCAATAACTAAATTGCTAGAACCGACAATTATTTTTTTACCAGGTACTAATTTGGCTTTGTTAGTGGCTATATAATAATCTGGCTTGTCTTTGTCTGAAGTAGTAAATCGTATTTTTCTAACATAAATGGTGGAGTCGTTTACACGTTTTGTTTTTTCGCCATAGGTAAACATTTCACCTTGTTTGGTTTTTAAACCATAAATTAATGCACGTTTACTTTTAAAATTATAAAGCATAGAATCTTGTTCAGATTCTTGATTTCCTTGCCTAAAAATTGGACGCTGCGTATAGCCCGTGCTGTCTTTTATTCCTTTGGCAAAAAGTGTATTCTTTTTATAATCAACAATGATAATTCCCGCTTTTAAATCAATATCTGTATAAGTAATATTTGCTTCATTATATAGTGTAACTGTTTTATTTTTAGCATTTTGTATGGTATAATCTTTTGCAACGTGTGTAATAATATCTTCAATAGATTCTTTGGGTTGTATAGTATCTATGGCTATGGTATCTTTCTTTTTAGTGAATAAAGGATCTTTTTTTCCAAGAAATAGAGAGTCTGTTTTTTTGGTAGGAATAGTGTCTTTTTTAAGAATGGGAACTGACGTACTTTTTTTAGGTTTTATATCTTGCGAAAAATCTATTTGAATAAAAAAGATACTGAAAAATAAAAGTATGTATGATAGGTTTGATTGCAATGGTATAAATACTATTTTTGTATGTAAAAGTTTATCAAGAAATAACCTATTCATTTTTGACTTGTTCTTTTGCGCATTAACTTCGTTAAAAAGCCTCAATGTAACAATGCTATATTTACGCTTTTCGCGTTGTTATTGCACAAAATATTGTTGTCAATTCTATACATCTTATTTCTAAACAAACCTTTAAGTAAAAATATGGCTCAATATTTGAAACACCAAATTTAAGTTGCCAAAATTAGTTAAATTTTAATTGATGCGATTCCAACAAAACCACAAATTTAATACCAAATTCAAATTTATTTTCTTCTTTGCATTTCTTTTATTTGCAATGCCACCCACTGCATACACTCAAAAAAAATATATCATTGTTTTAGATGCGGGACACGGAGGAAAAGATCCTGGAAACAGAGGAAGTGGATTTAGGGAAAAAAGTATTGCCTTAAAAGTTGCTTTATTGGTTGGCGAACGCTTAAAGAAAAACAAAGATTTAAAAGTAAAATATACAAGAAAAAATGATGTTTTTGTAGAGCTTTGGAAAAGAGGTGATATTGCCAACAAAGCAAAAGCAACTTTATTTGTGTCTATTCATTGCGATTATCATAGGTCTAATGCGTATGGAGCAGGCACTTTTGTATTAGGATTAAGAGGGAATAAAAAAAATTTAGAAATAGCCAAAAGGGAAAATGCTGCCATTTTTTATGAAGATAATTATAAGGAAAGATATGAGGGGTTTGATGCCAATTCTGTTGAATCTGTTATTGGCTTATCACTTTTGCAAGAAGAAAATTTAGATAAAAGCCTAGAAATAGCTAGTTTAATTCAAAATAACTTTGCGTTTAAATTAAAAAGAAAGAACCGAAAAGTAAAACAAGATAATTTTCAGGTTTTGAGAGAAACTATTATGCCAAGTGTTTTGGTAGAATTAGGTTTTTTAACAAATAAAAAAGAAGGTAAGTACTTAAATTCTAAAAAAGGGCAACAAGAAATGGCTACGTCTATTGCTCAAGCTATCGAAAAATATGTCTATCAATTAAAATTGAATACGGTTGTAGCACCAGATAAAAAACCGTTAATAGAATATAAAATTCAAATTGCTTCAGGGAGAAATAAAATTTCAACAAAATCGTATAATTTTAAAGGTTTAAAAGGCGTTGAAAGGGTTAAAAAAGGTTCTTCTTATAAGTATTATTATAAAAGTACTTCTGATTATAAAGAAGCAAACAAATTTTTAAAAACGGCGAAACAGAAAGGCTATAAAACAAGTTTTATAGTAGCTTTTAAAAATGGAAAGCAAATTACGGTTAGGGAGGCTAAGAAGATGATGTAAATTAAAGGCTTTATTTGGTAGTAAGATAACGAATGCAATACAAGGAAATAAAAGGTTTACTTTCAAGAGAAATTCTACCTGAATTAAAACCGATTTTGGATTTTTTTTCTGAATCAATTGACAATGCTGTTAATTTCGGAACTAATCTTTTAAAATGGGATATTGATAAAAAATTAATTGGAGATGAACATATTGCACCTATTATGTTTTTAAGAAATATTTTAGAAATTGCAGATGGTATTTCTATTCTTGTAAAGAGTTCTTCAATTGATACTTGTTATCCTTTGCAAAGGAGTTTAACGGAAAATGTACTTGGATTAAAATATCTTTTAGAATCTGAGGAAACCTTTAAGAATAGGTCTTTGTCATATATCGTCTGGTTAACCCAAAAGGATTTAAAACTTTGTGAAAAATTTGATAGTACTACTCAAAATGGTAAGCAATTACAAAAAGAAATATCTAAAGATAAGCTAGTTGGAGACAAATATATTCTTAAATCAAACAAACACTATGAAGCATTAAAAACTATTTCAAATGGACTATTAAAACTAACACAATATCAACCTATTAATAAGGAATATTTAAGAACTAGTAAAAAAACGAAAAATCCGAATTGGTATTCTCTTTTTAGCGGACCAAGAAATATTGAAAGTCTAGCTAAACATTTAGAATTACATGCAACATATGAAATTAATTATAGATATCTATCTGGAAAAGTTCATGCTACTGATATTATAAAAAAGAAAATAGTTCAAGATAAAAATAACATGGCATCCATTATTCAGATTAGAGATTGTGACGAAGCTCAAGGGGTAACTTCCAATACTTTAAACTTTCTTTTAATGGCAATTATTGAATATAAAAAAAGGATTCCTCAAAAATCTTCTGATTTTAAAAATTGGTATTCAGAATTTGGTAAGATTTTTAAAGAAATAAATAAACGGAAATTTTTCAAAGTTGATAAATCATTAATGCCAACAACTAGAAATTCAATGTACCGATAGTCAGCACTGAATTCTAGGGTTGACTAACTTATGTTTTGTAAATATATTATGGGAATTTCAAGAAGTATTTTTGTAATTTTTTAGTAAAAAGCAATTTGTTTTACAAATAATTTTTTTTTCAATCACTAAAGAGAATTAATAAATTATGGAAACTAACATAAAAAAGATTTTGATGCTGTAAAATTTGCAAGAGAGCAAAAGGACAGATTGAGTATAATGTTCGCTAAAATGAGCAAAGAAGAGGTTTTAGAATATTTAAAACGGAAAAGTGTGGAAAGAGGTCGCTTAAAGCCGAGTGCTTAAACAACTAAACTTTCGTCTTGTCAAACTATACCATTCTTATCGGTGTATAGACGATTATTGAATTCTAGGGTTGACTAACCTAGGTTTTATAAATTTGATAACCCAATAGAGTTTGAAAAATGAAAACAGTACTGCAAATAGATATTACGTTTGAACAAATTCTTTCAATAATTAAACAGCTTCCAAGACAAGAAAAAATTAAGTTGACCAAAGAATTGGAAAAAGAAGTTATTGATAAAAAATTGTCTCGTTTATTAAAAATATTTAAAACAAAAGACCTTACCATAAAAACCATAACCGAAGAAGTGGAAACTGTAAGACAAGAAATCTATGAAAAACAAAAACGTTAAAGTAATCTTTGACACAAATGTTTGGATTAGTTTCTTGATTGGTAAACGTTTGGTAAAAATAAAACAATACATTTCGGATGGTACTATAACAATTGCTGACAGAAATCAAAATAGTTACTAATCGTAAAAAATTGAAAAAATACTTTTCTGAAGAAAGTGTAATGGGGTTGGTAGAACTTTTAGAAACCATTGCAAATAAGGTTAAAATAAAACCAACACACTTTTTATTAACCGAGATCCCAAAGACAATTTTCTATTAGACTTGATTGATTTTTCAAAAGCTGATCTTTTAGTAACAGGCGATAAAGATTTATTGGAGCATAATTCATTTAAAACAGCAAAAATTTTATCCCCTACAGAATTTGAGAAAGTACTGAAAAAAAGCCCTAATCGTTAAGTTGTTTATAATCAAATATTTGGTTTTAGCCTACTTACAAATACTCAAAACTTCGGGATGTGATTCATTTTATTTGCTAGTTGAATCTATCCTTACCATTAATACATAATTTTTTTTCGAATTGAATAAATTGTACTAACTTTGTAATTACAAATAAAAATTATGGAAACAGCAATTATAAAAATAGGAAACTCAAAAGGTTTACGTTTGAGTAAAACTATTTTAGAAAAATATAATATAAAAGACAAAGTTGAAATGATTTTGGAAAAGGGGCAAATAATCCTAAAACCAATTGACACTCCAAGAAAAAATTGGGAAAAAGCATTTGAAAAAATGCACAAAAATAATGATGACAGATTGTTGTTTAATGATGTTTTTGAGGATGAAAATTTTGAAGAATGGAATTAAAACAATACTCTATTGTACTTGTAAATCTTGACCCAACAATTGGAAGTAAAATCAAAAAAACTAGACCTTGTGTAATTGTTTCACCAAATGAAATAAATAAATTTCTGAAAACAATTGTTGTTGCACCAATGACCACTAATTTAAAAAAATACCCAACTCGAATTGAAGTCAAGTATAACAATAAAAAAGGAATGATTGCAATCAATCAAATTCGGACAATTGATAAATCTCAAACGCTAAAAAAGTTTGACCAATTATCGAAATCTGAAATACAAAAATGCAAAAATATTATTCGAGAAACATTCGTGGATTAAAATTAAACTGGACAACTAATAGAAAGCAATTTGTTTTTATAAGTATTGTTTTTGGTGGTCGTCTGTTTTTAAAATAATTCCTAAAATTTATATCGGAAATGGTTAATCTTAAATTTCATTAATTTTAAATACTAATTCCGTAGTAGATTAAGTATTTTTACAAAATTATTAGTATTATTGTTATAGATAATTTTTAATTATGTCTAAAGAGTTTAAAATAGGTATTATAGCAGTTTTAATTATTGCCATTTTTCTTTGGGGTTATAATTTTTTGAAAGGACAAAATTTATTTGGATCAAATGTACGCCATTTTAAAGTTGAATATAGCAATATTGCAGGACTTAGCAAAGCTAGTTTGGTAACTATTAATGGACTAAAAGTTGGTAAAGTAGAAAAAATTAAATTCAACCAAGACATAACAAAAAGAGGACAACTAATAGTTCGTTTCTCAATGGATGATGATTTTCAGTTTTCAAAAAATAGTGTTGTAAAAATATATTCCCCAAACCCTTTGGCAGGTTCTAATTTAGCTATTGTACCAGATTATAATGGAGAAATGGCCGTTTCTGGTGATTTATTAAAAGGCGAAATAGAATCTAGTTTATTTACATCAATAGGAGAGCGTTTAGACCCTCTTCAACAAAAAATAGAAAAAGTTATTGTAAGAGCAGACACTTTATTTAGCGGTGTTAATAAAATATTAAATGAGAAAACTATTAAAGGAGTTAATAGTTCCGTAACAAATTTAGCAGCAACAATATACGAGTTAAAACAGACCGTTAAATCTGTAAACTCATTAGTAATTGATAATAAAAATAATTTGGGAATTACTTTAGAAAACACTAAAAATATTACAGCAAACTTAAGTAAATTGTCAGATAGTTTAGCTACTATTAATATTAATAATATTGTCAAAAAAGCAGAAAATACAGTTAGCAATTTTAATGAATTATCTAAAAAAATAAATTCTGGAAATGGTACTTTTGGTAAATTAATGACTGATAAAAAACTGTATGATAATCTAGAAGCTGCCACTAAAGAATTAGAAGAATTATTAAGAGAAATGAAATTAAATCCTAAAAGATTTGTCCATTTTTCTTTGTTCGGAAAAAGAGCAAAACCCTATCAACCAAAAAAAGATAGTATAAAAAGTAAATAAAAACGAATACTAAAATGCACTATTTACCAAATATCTTTTTTGCCCTAGCACTAATTATAGGAATAGGATTTTTTGTGATGAATGTTCGCAAACTAATTCGAAATATAAAATTAGGAAAAGATATAGACAGAAGTGACCAAAAATCTGCACGATGGAAAAATATGCTGAAAATTGCACTTGGGCAATACAAAATGGTAAAACGCCCAATTTCTGGAATTTTGCATATTGTAGTCTATCTGGGTTTTATCATCATTAATATTGAAGTATTAGAAATAATCATTGACGGTTTATTCGGTACGCATAGAATTTTTCAGGGAGTATTAAGCAATGG
>JBMYWO010000052.1:0-11904 GCA_049607505.1 Polaribacter sp. | reverse complement strand
TCTTAAATTCAACTAATAAATGCAACTTTTAAATTTAACACGAATTTTATAGGTATGTGAGATTCCTACGGAAAGACAAACAGTATGGAAAAACAAAATTATCTTGCAGTCTTATGTCTTATAATCTATCGTCTATAATCTAGTCTCTATACTCTATTTTCTTTCAGTCTTACATCACATCAAAATACCTCTCAAATACCCCTATCCATAAACCAACTTTCAAGAACTTGGTTAAATTCTTCGGGTCTTTCCATCATGGCTGCGTGTCCACATTTATCAATCCAAAACAAATCAGAATCAGGTAATAATTTATGAAAATCTTCAGCAACTTCTGGCGGAGTTACAGTGTCTTGTTTTCCCCAAATAATACAGGTTGGTTGCTTCATATTAGGCAAATCATTTGCCATATTATGTCGAATAGCACTTTTTGCAATAGATAGTGTTCTAATAACAGAATTTCTGTCGTTTACAATTTTGTAAACATCGTCAACCAATTCTTTCGTAGCCATTTTAGGGTCATAAAAAACACCTTGTGTTTTTTCCAAAATATATTCATAATTGCCTCTTTTTGGAAAACTATCTCCCATCGCTTTTTCATACAAACCAGAACTTCCAGTGAGTACTAATGCGCCCACTTTTTCGGGGTAATGTTTGATAAAATACAACCCTATATGACCCCCTAAAGAATTACCTAAAAGGATAACATTTTTTAATTCTTTATATTCAATAAAATCGTATAAAAATGTAGCTAAATTTTTAACATTCGTTTTCAATAAAGGGAGCGTATATAAAGGCAATTCTGGGATTAAAACGTTGTATCCTTTTTTAGAAAAATGATAAAAAGTTTTGTCAAAATTACTCAACGCACCCATCAACCCATGTAGCACAATAATAGCAACCCCTTCTCCATCTTCAGCATAGGTAAATTTTCCTTCAGTTTTTAGTTTCTCAATCATTAATATATGATTTTGGAATCATCGCAAATGTACTTATTTTTTATCATATACATTGTTCTTTTTGTTTTGACTAAACATCAAAATTCAACAAAATAAATAATGTGAAAATAAAATTTTATTAACAATGTGGTAAAAAGTGGTAAAAAGTGGTAAATTTTATATATTTTTGATTTCTATATACTATTTTAAATGATCAACCTAATTGGGACATACGAATGCAAAGCAGATGCTAAAGGAAGATTGATGTTTTCATCAGCTTTTAAAAAGCAATTGTCAGCCGTATTACAAGAAGGTTTTGTGGTAAAAAGAGCCGTTTTTCAACCTTGTTTGGAATTATATCCGATGAAAGAATGGAATGGAATGATGCAGAAAATCAACACCTTGAATCGCTTTGTAAAAAAGAACAACGATTTTATTAGACGATTTACTGCTGGTGTAAAAATGGTAGAATTGGATGCAAGTGGTAGAATTTTAATACCTAAAGATTTATGTCAATTTGCAGGAATTCAAAAAGAAATTGTGTTGTCTTCTGCGATAAATATTATAGAGATTTGGGATAAAGAAAAGTATGAAAAAGCAATTGGTGATGCAGCTGTAGATTTTGCTGATTTGGTAGAAGAAGTGATGGGTAATACTGCTGAAGATGAAGTATCATAATCCTGTTTTGTTGCACGAAAGTATTGACGGATTAGCAATTAAAGAAGATGGAATTTATGTTGATGTAACTTTTGGTGGCGGAGGGCATTCAAAAGAGATTTTAAAAAGATTAGGAAAAAACGGAAAGTTATTCGCATTTGATCAAGATCCAGATGCTTTAGAAAATAACATTGATGATGAGCGTTTTGTTCTAATCCCTGAAAATTTCAAATTTATTTCGAGGTTTTTAAGATTTCATAACATCAAAAAAGTAGATGGAATTTTGGCTGATTTAGGCGTTTCTTCACATCAGTTTGACGAAGCAGACAGGGGTTTTTCAATTCGTTTTGATGGAAATTTAGATATGAGAATGAATCAAAAATCAAAAGTGTCAGCAAAAGAAATCATCAATACATATTCTGAAGAAAAATTAGCCGACATCTTGTTTTTGTATGGCGAATTAAGAAACTCTAGACATATTGCAAAAACAATAGTAGAAAAAAGAGAGGATAAAAAAATTGAAACATGTTTTCAATTAAAGCAAGTTTTACAGAAATTTTTGCCAAAGGCAAGAGAACATAAAATTTTGGCTCAAATATTTCAAGCCATCAGAATTGAAGTAAATGAAGAATTAGAAGTTTTAAAAGAATTTTTAAAACAAACACCAAATTTACTGCATAAAGAAGGAAAATTAAGTGTTATTTCATATCATTCTTTAGAAGACAGATTGGTAAAAAGATTTATTAGAACAGGGTTATTTAGTGGCGAACCCGAAAAAGATGTTTTTGGAAATACAACTGTTCCTTTAGAAAAAGTCGGAAAGCTAATCATTCCAAAAGAGGAAGAAATAAAACTCAATAACAGAGCACGAAGTGCGAAGTTGAGAGTTGCGAAGTTGAAAAAACGGTAGTTTTTAGTCAGTAGTTAGTGGTTGCGTAATTTGAGAAAAACAGTAATGAAGAAAAAAGATAAGAATAAAAATAAAGACATTGACAAAGACAAAGTTTATCATATCGAAAACTTAACTATTGTTTCCGAACCGCAACATATAACGAAAATAACTGAAAAAACCAGAGTTTCGGTTTACTATTTAAGAAGTTTATTAAGTCATGAACAAATATATTTGGCACTCAAAAGAGAGGTTAATTCTAAATATCAAATGCTCGCTGAAAAGCACCTTCAGGAATTTGAAGAATTAGAGAATAAATTGTATTTCCAAAATGATAAAGCTAACCCATTACGTGGTCAAAAACTAATAGAGGTTTTAAAAAAGTATATAGTTCTAAAAGAAAATATTGATAAACTTCAAATCAAAATGATTAAAGAAATGGTTTCTATTGCTACTGGCAGTATAGATAATTTATTAAAAAGTAGAAATCTTGGGAAATACTCAATGGAAGTTAGAGTATCCCTTTTAAGTAATTCAGCTTTCTCTCATTCGCATAGAGAGGATAAATTAGATACTTATCTTTTCCTTGAAGATGACCAAGAATATGACACTAGTATTGATTTTAACAATTATGACAGATTAAAAGTCAGAAATTATGAATATTTACTAAAGAGGAATAGAAAGAACTTACTTTACATATTTAACAAACTAACTACAATTATTTTCCAAGTTAGTGAAGAAGAAAAAAAGAAAGAATTAGAAAATTTAAATATCAAGCAATTTAGTTTTAATAAGCAAGTGACAATAATTACTTGGATTGTTGGAGTTGCAACAATTTGTATGTTATTTCTCGCATTTATTGAATATTACAGCGAATAAAATTATGCACAATATAAATGTATAAAAAATAGCGTAAATCGTTGCTAACAAAAAGGCCTGAGCATTTTGGGAAATCGTCAAATTTAAAGATCTGGCTTGTGGTTTATTCGAAATGAAACTGCTTATTTTTTGTACTACGTTTCATATACGTAACCGTTAGTAGTCAGTTGTAAGTCTAAATTTGTATGTCTAAAATCTAACGACTAAAAAAAATGTCAAAAGTCAAACAAAACATATACGATATTCTTAGAGGAAGTTTCCTTACGGATGAATCTGCATTTAAAAATTGGCGGATTATCATTTTTATAGTGGCACTATTATTAATCATGATTTCTAGCGCACATCAAATAGATAAAAAAGTAATTCAAATATCAGAACTTAATAAAAAGAAACGGGAATTAAGAGCAGAATATGTAGATACAGGAACCATTTTAATGAGAATGAAAATGGAATCTAGTATTCGCAAAAAAGCAAAAGCACGAGGATTAAACCTTCTGAAACTCCTCCAAAAAAAATAAAAGTAATTTATAAAGATTAAAAAAATGGCAATTCATAAAAAAAGCATACTTGCAAAGTTCTACTTGGTAGCTGCTTTTATGACGCTTTTTTTGGTGGCTATTATTTTTAGAGTTGTAAACATACAATACGGTCAAGGAGAAAAATACAAAAAACTTTCTACAGAACTTACTATTAGACAGGATACTATCTATGCAAACAAAGGAAATTTGTATGCCTCTGACGGAAACTTGCTAGCAACCTCCATGTCTAAGTTCAATATTTTTATGGATTTAGTTTCTGTAAATAGCAGAACATTCGAAAAAAATATTGCAGGTCTTTCTAAAGAACTTTCTAAACTATTAGGAAAGAGACCTAACTATTATCAAAAAAGATTACGAAGAGCTAAAAAGTTAAAAAAGAGGTATTTTTTAATTGCAAGAAATGTAGGATATAATGAGTATCTGAAAATGAAAAAATTCCCAATTTTTAATTTGGGAGTCTATAAAGGCGGATTTATTGCGGAGCAAAAAACAGTAAGAATACATCCCATAGGAAAAATAGCAGAACGCACGATTGGTTATGACGATTTTAGAGGCGAAGCAGGAATTGAAGGCGCTTTTGCAGAACACATGCAAGGAGAAAATGGCTTGCGTTGGAAACAAAAAATAGCCAAAGGTCAGTGGAAACCAATTTCTGATGTCAACGAAAAAGAACCCATAGATGGGCATGATGTAATTACTACAATAGACATCAATATTCAAGATATTACACATCATGCTTTGTTGCGTCAATTAGAATATTTTGAAGCAGACCACGGTTGTGCAGTCGTAATGGAAACTGCAACTGGCGAAATTAAATCCATTTCTAACCTTGGAAGAACATCCAAAGGAAAATATTACGAGAAAAGAAATTATGCAGTTTGGGAAAGTCATGAGCCAGGTTCCACTTTCAAATTAGCAAGTTTTATGACTGCTTTAGAAGACAAAGTAATAGACACCTCTACTGTGGTAGATACCGAAAAAGGAAAGATTTTTATCCACAATAGAAAGATAGAAGATTCAGAATATGGAGGTTATGGGGAAATTTCTGCAGCAAGAGCTTTTGAAGTTTCGTCCAATATTGGTGTTGTAAAACTAATCAGAAAACATTACGATGATACTCCTCAAAAATTCATTGACAAACTAGAAAAATATGGGTTTACAAAACCAATTGGTTTTCAAATTAAAGGCGAAGGAAAACCTTTTGTACCCACTCCAAAAAACAAAAAAAGGTGGAATAAAATTTCGTTAGAATGGATGTCTTGGGGCTATGGAATTTCAGTAACGCCTATGCAAACATTGATGTTTTATAATGCAGTTGCCAATAATGGTGTACTAATAAAACCAAGATTTGTAAAAGAATTAAGAAAGCAAGATAAAACAGAAAAAGTTTTTAAAACAGAAATAGCACATCCTAAAATTGCTTCTGACGAAACCTTAAAAAAACTTAGAAAAATGATGGAGAATGTTGTAATAAAAGGGACAGCAGACAATATTTATTCGCCCAATTTTTCTATGGCAGGAAAAACAGGAACAGCCAAAAAATACATTCCAAGAGTGAAGAATAGCAGAGGTAATTGGGAAGGAGGCTATTATTCTAACGAACGTTATGTAGGCTCATTTGTAGGTTTTTTTCCTGCGGATACACCCAAATATTCCTGTATTGTGGTTATTCACGATCCAAAAAAAGTAAAAGGATATTATGGAGCCATAGTAGCAGCACCCGTATTTAAAGAAATAGCACAGAAGATTTATACAACTACGCCTATAGACCAACAATCTGTAAATGATAAAACAGAGTTTGCGTCTATAAAAAATCAATTTTCAAAATACAATACACAATTAGGTAAAAACTATACAAAAATTCCAAATGTAAAAGGAATGTCTGGTATGGACGCACTTTCCTTATTAGAAAATATTGGATTAAAAGTAAAAATTTATGGCGAAGGAAAAGTGGAAAAACAATCCATAGAAAAAGGAGAAAAATTAATAAAAGGAAGAACCATTATTTTAACACTTTCGTAAGCTGAAAAATTTAAAAGACATATTATATAAAGTTTCCGTAAACGCAGTTTTTGGCGATACAAATATTGATATAAAAAACATCATTTTCGATTCAAGAAAAGTTGAAAAAGATACTGTTTTTGTGGCTCAAAAAGGAATTACTACCAATGGACATTTGTATATAGAAAAAGCCATTTCTTTAGGTGCAATTGCAATTGTTTGTGAAGACATTCCTACCGATAAAAAAACGGGAATTACATACATTCAAGTTAAAGATTCTAATGTTGCCTTGGCAATTTTAGCGGCTAATTTTTACGAAAACCCATCCTCAAAATTACAATTAATTGGTGTTACAGGTACCAATGGAAAAACAACAATAGCAACACTTTTATATCAATTATTTAAAAAAGCAGGCTATAAAGTTGGACTGCTTTCTACCGTTAAAATTTTGGTTGACGAAACCGAATTTAAAACAACACATACAACTCCAGATTCTATAACCATCAATAATTATTTAGATAAAATGATTGATGCTGGTGTGGATTATTGTTTTATGGAAGTAAGTTCGCACGGAATTCATCAAAAAAGAACAGAAGGATTAACTTTTGTTGGCGGAATTTTCACAAACCTTTCTCACGATCATTTGGATTATCACGAAACCTTTGCTACATATAGAGATGTAAAAAAATCATTTTTTGATTCCTTACCAAAATCGGCTTTTGCCTTGGTAAATATAGATGATAAAAACGGCAACTTTATGTTGCAAAATACCAAAGCAAAACAAAAAACCTACGCCTTAAAAACATTGGCAGATTTTAAAGCAAAAATTCTAGAAAAGCAAATTTCAGGCACTTTATTAACTGTTAATACTACCGAGGTTTGGACAAAATTAATTGGCGAATTTAATGCGTATAATCTATTAGCCATTGTTGGAACTGCTGAATTATTAGGATTAGAAAAACTTGAAGTTTTAAGAATTATTAGCGAATTAGAAAGTGTCAGCGGTCGTTTTGAATATACCATTTCAGAAGAAGGAGTTACCGCTATTATAGACTATGCACACACGCCAGATGCCCTTAAAAATGTGCTAGAAACCATCAATGATATTAGAACAGGCAATGAAAATGTAATTACTGTGGTGGGTTGTGGCGGAGATAGAGACAAAGCAAAAAGACCAAAAATGGCACACATTGCTTCGCAATTAAGCAATCAAACCATTTTTACCTCAGACAACCCAAGAACCGAAAATCCGCAAAGCATTTTAGATGAAATGGAAGTGGGTGTATCGCCCGAAAATTTTAGAAAAACATTGACCGTTTTAGACAGAAAACAAGCCATAAAAACCGCTTGCAAATTTTCTAAAACAGGAGACATTATATTGATTGCAGGAAAAGGGCACGAAAATTATCAAGAAATAGATGGAAAACGTTTTCATTTTGATGATTTTGAAGTAGTTACAGAATGTTTTTATCAATTAAAAAAGAGTTAAATGCTGTATTATTTATTCCAATATTTAGAAAATCAATTCAATTTGCCAGGTGCAAGTGTGTTTCAATTTATCACCTTTAGAGCAGCAGCAGCATTTATTTTGTCTTTGTTGATTTCGTCTATTTACGGAAAAAGAATTATTAATTATTTACGCAAACAACAAGTTGGAGAAACGGTAAGAGATTTAGGTTTAGAAGGTCAAAAGCAAAAAACAGGAACGCCCACAATGGGCGGAATTATCATCATTTTAGGGACTTTAATTCCAGCAATTTTATTAGCAAAATTTGATAATATTTATGTTATTATCTTGATTATTACAACCTTGTGGATGGGATTCATTGGTTTTGTAGATGATTATATAAAAATATTTAAAAAAGACAAAGCAGGTTTAAGCGGGAAATTTAAAATTTTAGGTCAAGTAGGTTTAGGCATTATCGTGGGTTCTATGTTGTATTTTAATGATAATGTTGTCATTAAAGAACAACTTCCTATAGAGCAACAAATTGTACAAGAAAATGGACGAACCAAAGTTTTTGGCGATGCACATAAATCAACAAAAACAACGGTTCCGTTTTTTAAAGATAACGAATTAGAGTATGCAAAAGCATTGAGTTTTTTAGGCGATGGCTATGAAAAATATGGGTGGATTGTATTCATTTTTATTGTCGTTTTTATTGTTACAGGAATTTCAAATGGAGCAAATTTAACAGACGGAATAGACGGTTTGGCAGCGGGTTCATCAGCCATTATGGTCATTACTTTGGCAATTTTTGCATGGGTTTCAGGCAACATCATTTTTGCTAATTATTTAGATGTCATGTACATTCCTAATTCAGGAGAAATGGCGGTTTTTATATTGGCATTTGCAGGAGCTTTGATAGGTTTTTTATGGTACAATACCTATCCAGCACAAGTATTTATGGGAGACACAGGGAGTTTGACTATTGGCGGAATTATAGCCGTAATTGCTATTGCTATTCGTAAAGAATTATTACTGCCCATTTTAGCAGGAGTTTTTGTGATTGAAAATCTATCTGTGATTTTACAAGTTTCTTGGTTTAAATACACAAGAAAAAAATACGGAACGGGCAGGCGCATTTTTAAGATGTCGCCATTACATCATCATTATCAAAAATTAAATTATCACGAGAGTAAAATTGTAGTTCGCTTTTGGATTCTAGGAATTTTGTTTGCGGTACTCGCAATAGTTACGCTCAAACTGAGATAAAAAGCCCATCTTAATCTTCCCAAAGGGAAGAAACTCGGAACGGAGCAATAAGGGGGAAAAATTAAAAAAATGATAAAAAAAGAGAATAAAGATAAACATAATACTCCAGTGTTCCCCCCTTCGGGGAATTGCGTAAGAGAACTTTAGAAATGAAGAGAATTTTAAAAAAGAATAAAAATTAGTGAATAACAAAAACCAAGATAAACGTAGTACTCCGTTTTTCCCCCCTTCGGGGGAAAGGGGTCTTCTTGTTTTAGGCGCAGGAGAGAGCGGCATTGGTACTGCTTTATTGGGAGTAAAGATGGGTTATGAAGTTTTTGTTTCAGACAAAGGAAGTATCGCAGAAAAATATAAAAAAGTTCTTTTACAACATAAGATAGATTTTGAAGAAAATAAACATACAGAACCTAAAATTTTAGAAGCTGATTTTGTAGTAAAAAGCCCTGGGATTCCAGATAAGATTGCACTCATTCAAAAGTTGAAAAACAAATCGATTCCTGTTATTTCAGAAATTGAATTTGCGGCTCAATTTACCAATGCAACCATTGTTGGAATTACAGGTTCAAACGGAAAAACCACCACCACATTATTAACGCATCATATTTTAAAAAAAGCAAATATAAATGTTGGTATTGCTGGAAATATTGGAGACAGTTTTGCAAAACAAGTTGCGGAAAAATCGTATGAAAATTATGTATTAGAATTAAGTAGTTTTCAGTTAGATGGAATTGAAAAATTTAATTCGCATATAGCGATTTTAACCAACATTACACCCGATCATTTAGATAGATATGACTATGATTTTAACCAATATGTCAATTCAAAATTTAGAATTACAAAAAACCAACAACCAACGGATTATTTGATTTATGATGCAGACGATGAAGCAATCAATACTTGGTTAAAAAACAACAAAACACAAGCAAAATTAGTTCCATTTTCTATCAAAAGAGAATTAGAATATGGAGCATTTATAAAAGAAAACACTATGATAACCAACATAAATACAGAAGAATTTACGATGCCATTATCCACTTTATCATTACAAGGAAAACACAATACAAAAAATGCGATGGCAGCAACAATGGCTGCGCAATTATTAGAAATTAGAAAAGACATTATTAAAGAAAGTCTGTCCAGTTTTGAAGGTGTAGAACATCGCCTAGAAAACGTTGCAAAAATAAACGGGATTCATTTTATAAACGATAGCAAAGCAACCAATGTAAATGCAACATTTTATGCTTTAAAATGTATGGATAAAACTACCGTTTGGATTGTTGGTGGCGTAGATAAAGGAAATGATTATAACGATTTATTGCCTTTGGTAAGAGAAAAAGTGAGTGCGATAGTATGCTTGGGTTTAGATAACGAAAAAATTAAAAGAACCTTTGAAAATGTAGTTGATATTATTGTAGAAACTGCTGGTGCTGAAGAAGCTGTAAAAGTGTCTAAAAAATTAGCTAACAAAGGCGATGTTGTTTTGCTGTCACCTGCTTGCGCAAGTTTTGATTTATTTGATGATTATGAAGATAGAGGGCGTCAATTTAAGGAAGCGGTAAATCCCCCTAGCCCCCAAAGGGGGAATGAGCAAGTTTATGGGGAAGGATATAAGAAAAAAGAGTAAAGGAAAAAATGAAAAACCAAGATAAACACAATACTCCAGTGTTACCCCCTTCGGGGGAAAGGGGGATTAGAGGGTTCATAAAAGGAGATAAAACCATTTGGGCAATCGTGGCTATTTTGGCAATACTTTCATTTATGCCAGTGTATAGTGCAAGTACAAATTTGGTGTATGTAGTTGGGTCAGGATCTACTATTGGGTATTTGGTAAAACATATCGTGTTATTAATTATGGGATTTGTAATTATTTATACCGTCCATAAAATTCCATACAGATATTTCTCTGGTGGCTCTGTTTTGATGTTGCCAATTGTGATTGTTTTACTAGTTTTTACATTGGCACAAGGCACTACTATTGGAGGTTCAAATGCAAGTAGATGGATTCCAATTCCGTTTGTGGGTGTTGGTTTTCAAACCTCCACTTTAGCGGGTTTGGTGTTAATGGTATATGTGGCAAGATATTTAGCAAAACATAAAGAAAAAGAAATCAATTTTAAAGAAAGTTTAGTGCAACTTTGGTTGCCAGTTGCTGTAATTCTAGCATTAATATTACCCGCAAATTTTTCTACCACAGCCATCATTTTTACTATGATTATTGTAGTTACATTTATTGGAGGATACTCATTAAAACATATTGGCTATATATTGGGAATGGGATTTTTAGCACTATCCTTTTTTGTGTTGATAGCAAAAGCATTTCCAGATGCAATGCCACATCGTGTGAATACTTGGGAAAGTAGAATTGAGAGTTTTTTTTCTAGTGAAGAAGAAAAAGAATCCTATCAAGTAGAAAAAGCAAAAATTGCAATTGCAACTGGAGGACCTATTGGTTTAGGGCCAGGAAAAAGCGTTCAGAAGAATTTTTTACCACAATCTTCTTCCGATTTTATCTATGCAATTATTGTGGAAGAATATGGATTGGTAGGTGCTTTGTTAATCGTGTTTATTTACTTTTTATTACTCTTTAGAGTCTTTATAGTTATAAGAAAAACGACTACAATTTTCGGTACATTATTAGTTATTGGAGTTGGGTGTCCTATCATTTTTCAAGCAACCATCAATATGGCAGTAGCTACAAATTTATTTCCTGTAACAGGTCAAACACTACCTTTAATTAGTAGTGGAGGTACTTCTATTTGGATGACTTGTTTTGCATTGGGAATGATTTTGAGTGTCAGTTCGTCCACAGAAGAAACAGAAGAAGATATTTTAGATGATAATCCTTTAGATATTTTGCATGAAACCATTTAACATATTAATTTCTGGAGGAGGAACAGGCGGACATATTTATCCTGCTATTGCGATTGCCAATGAATTAAAGTTACGCTATCCAACTGCAAAAATTTTATTTGTTGGTGCAAAAGACAAAATGGAAATGGAAAAAGTGCCGCAAGCGGGATATGAAATTGAAGGATTATGGATTGCTGGAATTCAACGAAAATTAACGTTCAGTAATTTATTATTTCCGATTAAATTACTGGTTAGTTTATGGAAAGCTAGAAAAATTATTAAAAAATTTAAACCCAATATTGCTATTGGTACAGGCGGTTTTGCAAGTGGACCAACACTGATAATGGCAAATAGAAGAGGAGTTCCAACATTAATTCAAGAACAAAACTCCTTTCCTGGGATTACGAATAAATTATTGAGCAAAAAAGCAAAAAAAAT
>JBMYWO010000051.1:0-12091 GCA_049607505.1 Polaribacter sp. | reverse complement strand
TCCTAAACCAACAGGTACATTTTGTGCAACGCAAGTAATAGTACCGCCAATTGTATCGCCAGCTTTTCTAATTTCTTTAATTTTAGTAATCATTTTTTCAGCAGAAACTTCGTCTGGACAACGTACAATATTAGAATCTGTTTTAGAAAAATCTAATTCTTGATAAGGTTTATCGATGAAAATATCTCCAACTGAAGAGGTAAACGCATTGATACTCATATGAGCAATCAACTGTTTTGCTAATGCCCCTGCAACCACCCAATTGGCAGTTTCTCTTGCAGAAGTTCTTCCACCACCACGATAATCTCTAATACCATACTTTTTATCATAAGTATAATCTGCGTGAGAGGGTCTATAAATATTGGTATTGTGGTTATAATCTTTACTTTTCTGATTGGTATTTTTAATCATAAAACCAATAGAAGCACCCGTAGTAATCCCTTCAAAAACACCTGATAAAAATTCAACTGTATCGGGTTCTTTACGTTGGGTAACTATGTTAGATTGCCCAGGTTTACGTCGGTTTAGTTCATGTTGAATGGCTTCAAAATCAACTTTTAACCCAGCAGGAAATCCGTCTATTATTCCCCCAATTGCAGTTCCGTGAGATTCACCGTAGGTTGTTAATTTTAGTAAATTTCCAAAAGAATTAAAAGACATAAATATGAATTATTGTAATAGGTTGTAAAAATACTAAAGTATCATATATAAAAATCTAATTTTGGAATTAATTAATTTTTATAAATTCAAAGTGAAGTCTAAATTTCGATTTTAAAAAACACCAATAATATCTGCTCGGTTGAAACTCATTAATCTATTTGGTTACAAGGAATAAATAACGTACATTTGTTTTTGTACTTAAAGCATTTAGCTTTTCAATTTTTCTACTTATTGTTTTTTCCTTTGTCTTCGTTAAAATTTTAAAGCATAGCCATATTATGATTGAAAAATTTGCCTCTGCCTTTTTTGGTTGGTAGGTTGATAAAAAAACTATCTATGTCTAAATTCCTAAAAACCTAAATGTTTTAAGTGTACTAACGTTAGCATTCATATAAAACAAACATTATGATATTTTTTGAAGAAAAAACAAAATTAAGTAAAAAAAAATTTGAAGAGTGGACAGATTTTGACAGGATGAACCTTGAGCCACCAGGGTGGGGTCATAAATATCGTCGAGCTCTTTTTATAGCAGGTTGTAAATATCTTGGTATGGATAAAACCAAGGTAGAGAACCTTTTAGAAATTGGTATCCATTCTTTGTTACAAAGTAGTAGTATTCAACTTGACGGTAATATTCTTGAAAAAGTGAAAATGGATCCTGCCATTTTGAGTGAGCAAGAACGGCTAATTAAGGAAATTACTAACAGCACAAAATACAAAAAAGAAGATATTAATGATGAATACTATTTTAATGTTCAGTTAGGGGGAAATCGTGCAAAAGGAGAAATGTGGAAACAGGCATTAAAGTTTTGGGAATGGTCAGATGAGTACAGTGCTACTTGGGAAATGGCTTTTAACGAACTTACTTGGGCGGTAAGGTCAACTAGAGTAAAATGCCATTATAAGACTAATATCGAAGGAGAAATTACTTTAGCTTACAGTTTTAGTGATACTTTAGATTTACGTCCTGATTGGGTTAATAGATCTATGGAATATAATGCTATTTGTTATGTATTAGGGTTTTTATATCACGATGCGCTTGGTGGCAATGATGAATTAGAAATAACTGCGCAATGGAAAACTAAACTTAATTATTGAAATTATGAGAATTCTTCTTTTTTGCCTTTTAAGTTTAGGTGTTTGTTTAACAATACAATCTTGTTTTTTCGATAAAAAACATAGAAATATTGACTCTTTCTATATATCCAAGAGTTTTGGAGATATGCCAAGAGTTCCTTTATTAAAACCATTAGATTTAACATATGGGCAAACTAAAGGAGGAAAAACATGGCTTATGGGAAGTCTACATTATTTTAAGCAAAGAATAAGTATTGACTCTATATTTGATATTGGGATACATAAATTTTTTATATATGGGAAAATATTTGAGAGAAAACGCTATATTGACAACTACGATGCAGGAAAATTTGTTTTTGTAAGTAAGTATAATAGAGTTTATACAACTCCTAAATTACGAGATACTGAAGTTGATGAGATTCGTATTTATCCAACAGATTCAATAAACAAGACGTTTATATTACCTGAACGTTGGTTTGCAATAAATGTAGCCGATAGTACGGTGGAAGCATTTTTTTCTAAATCAAAGTATCTTGACTATTTAAAAGAAAAAGGAGTTTCAGGAAAAATGTATAATATTGACAGCATTAATAAGGTATTTAGAAAAACAGGAATATTGCCTTGGTTTCCTGATAATATAAAAGTAAAATTAAAAGAATGAAATGCTAAATAAAGGGCTATAGGTAATTGCTACTTTTAGCTATTTTGGATATTAAATTTGTTACCTCAAAGTTAATTTTGTACTTATTAAAACCATTAATAACCTACACAACTACTCATAATTTAGTCGTTGATGTAAAATTTTCGCTACAAAACTTATGAATATTTACAAGGAAATAATAAGGGGTATTTTTTTTAAAAGCGAAAAATATTTTTTAAACATTGAGATCAACATAACTAACCTTAAAACACGTTAGGTTCTCATTTACAGAGGATATTCTTATCGTACGGAATCCTTTTTAAAATATGGTCTATGACACTCACACGCGCTTCTGTTTTTCTATTTGCACGAATTACCTTCCAAGGTGAAATGGTGGTATTGGTTTTAGAAAACATCGCTTTTTTATATTCCGTATAATCGTCCCACAATTCTTGCGCACGTTCATCTACTTTGGTCATTTTCCATTGTTTTAAAGGGTCGGCTTTAATCTCTTCAAAACGTTTTGCTTGTTCTTTTTTAGAAATAGACATATAAATTTTTACCAAATGAATGCCAGATTCTAAAATCATTCGTTCAAAATCATTTACTTGATTCATAAAAATTTCATATTCCTGTTTAGTACAAAATCCATTGACGGGTTCTACTACCGCTCTGTTGTACCAACTTCTGTCAAAAAAAACAATTTCGCCTGCTTTCGGAAATTGTTCTACATATCTTTGAAAATACCACTGACTTTGTTCATCTTCTGTTGGTTTTGGCAATGCAACAATGCGCATGTGTCTGGGGTTAATTCTCTCCGTGGCTCTTCGAATAGCACCTCCTTTTCCTGCGGCATCTCGTCCTTGAAAAATAATAATAATTCGCTCGTTTTTTTCAATGTTCCAAGTTTGTAATTTTATCAGTTCTATTTGAAGTTTTTTTAGCTTTTTTTCATAATCAACATACCTAATAGCTCTTTCTATATTTAAAGGTTTGGACAATAGTGCCAATAACCCTTTTTTAGAATTCAGTTTTTTAATCGCTGCGTCTGTAAGTTCTCTTCTCATAACTAATCTATTTGAATATTAGAACGAAAATAACGCATCACAACATTAGGATCGGGTGCTAAAACTGTATTTGTTTCTTTTTTATCTTCGTAATCAAATTGAGATAAAACATGCCTCATCGCTTCTAGTCTTGCTGTTTTCTTATCATTGGTTTTTATGATGTTCCAAGGACTATAAGTTGTATGGGTTTTACTAAACATTTTTTCTTTATAAAAAGTGTATGTATCCCACAATTCTTGACTTTTTTGATCTACTGGGCTAAATTTCCATCGCTTTAATGGGTTTTGTTTTCTTGACTCAAAACGTTTTAATTGTTCTTCTTTAGATATTGATAACCAAAACTTTATGATAATTACACCGTCTTCATACATCATGTGCTCAAATTCTGGTACCTGTACCAAAAATTCTTTATATTGGGTTTCAGAACAAAAACCCATCACTGGTTCTACAACAGCTCTATTGTACCAACTTCTATCAAAAAAAACGATTTCGCCTGGGTTTGGTAATTCCTTAATATAGCGTTGAAAATACCACTGTCCTTTTTCTATAATTGTGGGTTTATTTAAGGCAACCAAACGTGAAGACCTTGGGCTTAAATGCTCCATAAATCTACGAATATTACCTCCTTTTCCTGCGGCATCTCTCCCTTCAAAAATAATGGCAACTCTTTTTCTATTTTTAGAAATCCACTGTTGTAATTTTACCAATTCTATTTGCAACAACCTAAGTTCTTTGGTATAATTCAACTTTTTTTCTACCGTATCAATAGCAATCTCTTTTTCCTTTAAACGGGCTAACAACATTTGATTTGTAGTCATCGTTTCAAAATCTTCTGCCGATAAGTAAGGTTTATTGTTCATAATATATAAAATTTAGGGAGTGCCAAAATCAGTTGAAAATATTTTATAGAGAGTTAAGTTATTGAGTTTTTACGACAGTATCTTGCCGTCTTAAGTCCTACGTCAATTACTCTTAATCTATTCTATACCTTATTATGGCATTATTACCCTCCAACACGTAAAACATTTTCATAATACTTATCAGCATTAGGATCTCCGGGATCCATCTTACCATATCCTTTTTTATATTCTATCAATGCTTTTTTCATTTGCATTCCCTCCTCATAAAACCTTCCGATATAATAATTTCCCAAAGGTGAACTTGGAAATAATTTTAAAATCATAGTTCCAAAATCTTTAAGATAATCGCCATTTTCTTTTTTTATAATAAGATTTTCAATAGCAAAAATATCACGCTCTCTAATGGGTAAATCAATCCCAAAAAGAAATTCTATTTCTAAATATTTATTTTCCAAATAAGCAATTGCATCTGGAGGAGACAGATCTTTTATCTTTGTATTATACTCATCTTTAGAAATTGCTGAATAAATTTGAAAAATTTTCGTTAAAGCTCTAGGAATGGCTTCACTGATAGCAGAAACTGAACTTGCAGTATTTGAAATATCGTTTATAATATTAAAGTTTTCTGCTTGTAATGATAGCAATTTTCTTTGCACAGCAGCTATTTGCGCTTGCTTTTTTGTTGAAAATGAGTCTGAATTATTAGAATAAAAATAGAAAACATTATCCTCTTTCTTATAACGTTCTAAATTATATGATTGCAATTGCAACCCTATATAATCTGAAAAACTAGGATTGATACATATATATGAATTAATAAAAGGTGTTTTTTCATATAAAAAATAAGTAATTAAATTTCCTGCATATCCATCTCCAACCAAACTTATAAATGGTGAGGTTCTGTAATTCCCTTCCATATAAAACAATACCTCGTCCCTTAAAAAAGTATAAAAATTATTTGCGCTAGGGGTCAACTTTCCAGAATTTCTATCAAAAGAAATATCATCATTAAAACTTTCTTTCATAGAAATTCCAACAACAATTTGTTTGGGGGCTTTATCTCTTTCTGCAAATAATATTGAATTTCCTACATACAAATCAAATAAATAATCTCCATTTAAAACAATGGCCAATGGATAATTTTTCTTCTCATTTTCTTCGTCATCATAACCTTCTGGTAAATAAATTTTAATATTTCTTGTCTCTTCTAAAGCTTCAGATTCATATTCTTTTGTAATGACTTTTTGGGCAGAAATAGCAAAACAAAAAAATGTGAATACTACTATAAGCGATTTCTTTTTTACCATAAATTTGAATGTATTATTTTTGTCAATAATTCTTTTTACGTTCAAGTATAAGAACGTGTAAAAATACAAAAATATGATACAACCCAATTGGAAAACTGTCAAAGAATATGAAGATATTACCTATAAAAAATCGAATAATGTAGCAAGAATTGCGTTTAACAGACCCAATGTTAGAAATGCCTTTCGCCCAAAAACTACTTCAGAATTGTATGATGCTTTCTATGATGCGGGCGAAGATACTTCTATTGGTGTTGTATTGCTTTCTGCGGAAGGTCCAAGCACCAAAGACGGGGTGTATTCTTTCTGTTCTGGAGGAGATCAAAAAGCACGTGGACATCAAGGTTATGTTGGTGAAGATGGCTATCATCGATTAAATATTTTAGAAGTACAACGTTTAATTCGCTTTATGCCAAAAGCCGTTATCTGCGTGGTGCCAGGTTGGGCAGTTGGTGGCGGACATAGCCTACACGTGGTTTGCGATTTGACATTGGCATCTAAAGAACACGCTATTTTTAAACAAACAGATGCCGATGTAACTTCATTTGACGGAGGATATGGTTCTGCGTATTTGGCAAAAATGGTGGGGCAGAAAAAAGCAAGAGAAATTTTTTTTTTAGGAAGAAATTATTCTGCTCAAGAAGCGTATGAAATGGGAATGGTCAATGCGGTAATTCCTCATGAAAAATTAGAAGAAACCGCTTTTGAATGGGCGCAAGAAATTTTGGCAAAAAGCCCGACATCCATAAAAATGTTGAAATTTGCAATGAATCTAACGGACGACGGAATGGTGGGACAGCAAGTATTTGCAGGAGAAGCAACACGTTTAGCGTATATGACAGATGAAGCTAAAGAAGGACGTGATGCGTTTCTTGAAAAACGAAAACCCAATTTTCCTAAAAAATGGATTCCGTAAAACGTATGGATAGTGTCATAAACAAAATGATTATTTACAAAAGCAAAGACAGAAAGTTTCTGGAGAGTTCAAAGGTTTTTAATCGAAACTAAATCTTTATTTTAAGGTCGTATGCTCAAAACATTTTCAACTCATTTTAGGCACTACCAAAATAGAGTTGAATTTATCTGTGTAATAAATTGAGTTTTTTCTTGGTTTTCTAACTTTTATAATTATATTCGAAAATTAGAAAAAATTAGAAAGTAAATAATGAATTTAATTGAAAGAGCTACAGAGTTTGAGAATAGAAAACACTCTTTTAAAACAACTAGCGATAGAATTTTAGCCTCAAGAGAAGTAAAAGCACTTATATTAGAACTAAATGAAGTGTATAAATTAGAAAAAGATCCAAAAATTATGGACCAAATGAAGCGTTTAACGGCTGTAAAGCAAAAAATTGAAAAACGCTTAAAAGGAAGACGTTAACCCAAGATGGAAAATATAGCTGTAATTGGAGCGGGTACTATGGGAAATGGAATTGCCCATACATTTGCTCAATTTGATTATCAAGTTCAATTAATAGATATTTCGCAAACTGCTTTAGACAAAGGTATTGCTACCATTACCAAGAATTTGGATAGAATGGTTGCCAAAGAAAAAATTTCTGAAGCAGATAAAAAGAAAACTTTACAGAACATTACCACCTGTACTGCTATAAAAAAAGGTGTGCAAAATGCAAATTTAGTTGTAGAAGCTGCCACTGAAAATTTGGCGTTAAAGACAAAAATATTTAAAGAACTTGATGAAGCTTGTTCTGAAGATACCATTTTAGCTACCAACACATCTTCTATCTCTATTACAGAAATTGCTGCTACTACCAACAGACCTGAAAAGGTAATTGGTATGCACTTTATGAATCCAGTTCCTATTATGAAATTGGTTGAAATTATTCGTGGCTACACCACTTCTGATGAAGTTACAAGTTCCATCATAACGCTTTCTAAAAAAATTGGTAAAATTCCCGTTGAGGTAAATGATTATCCAGGTTTTGTTGCTAACAGAATTCTAATGCCTATGATTAATGAATCTATAGAAACATTATACAACGGTGTTGCCAAGGTACAAGAAATTGATACAGTTATGAAATTAGGAATGGCACATCCTATGGGCCCCTTACAATTGGCAGATTTTATTGGGTTAGATGTTTGTTTATCTATTTTGAATGTGATGTATAGCGGATTTAAAAATTCCAAATATGCTCCTTGCCCCCTATTAATAAATATGGTCAATGCAGGTAAATTTGGCGTAAAGTCTGGTGAAGGTTTTTATGATTATTCCGAAAATAGAAAAGCTGAAAAGGTTTCAAAAATGTTTGCTACATAACAAAAAATTCCCTGCCAATATGAGGAATTTATTTCTACTACTTTCCTTTTGTTTTCTATCATTTTCTATATATAGCCAAAAAAAGAACTTGTTAAAACCCGTCAAAGTTGGGTTTTTATACAATCATGGAAATGAAAAAAATTTTATTTTCGATGATTTAGATTATTACTACACAACAAGTATTTTTAAAGCACAGGCTTTTTATCAATTAGGAATCTGGAAATCATTTGACTTTGAGCTAATTATACAACCACAAGTGCAGCAGTTAAAACATCAATTGTTGAATGAGCAATTTGTAACGCCAGAAGAGGAAAATTATATAGAAAAGAGAGCGCAGTTTACAAAACTGAAAACCATGTATTTATATGCTTTTGAACTCGGTTTTTCTGCTAAAAAAGGACTGTCTAAAAAATTAGATTTTAGCATTACCATAGGTCTAGGGCTTGCAAGCATCGATACAGAAACTGAACGTTTGGCAAAAGGATTTACGTTTATAGAAAATGGTTCTCTAGGTTTTTCTTATAAAGTATCTAATAAAACAGCATTATATCTAGGAACTAATTTTGGACATATTTCCAATCTTGATTTTAAATCACCAAATAATGGCTATAATATTTTAGGAATCGAAGTTGGTATTTCTTATATGTTTAGAAGCAGATAAGTTTTAAATACTATCCAAGGAAAACAAATAGGTCTATGAAGGAAGTTATAATATCAAATTTAGCAAAAAAAGAAAATGCAGACAATACTGATTATGTTTTCAATGAATTTGGTATTGATGCCGTTTTAAATTATTTGATAACAAGGTAATCTTAAACTAGAGCCTTTAAAAACAGTAAATTACTCAATATCAATTTTTTATAGTCGGGATGAGAGGATTCGAACCTCCGATCTCTGGTCCCCCAGACCAGCACTTTAACCGGACTAAGCTACATCCCGAATTTACGAAAGCTAAATAACAAAAAAGCTTGGAAACCTCGAAATTTTTTTTAAAAAATGCTTAAAAATCTAACAATACCAATTTCATAGCCTTCGCTTTTAGCAAACATTCTTCATATTCTTTTTCTACGGAAGATTTTGATGTGATTGCTCCGCCAACAGAATAGGAAATATACTTTTTTTCTGAATTATATAAAATACTTCTAATAACCACATTAAAATCAAAATCGCCTTGTGGAGTAAAATAGCCAACGGTACCAGAATACAAACCTCGTTTGGTTTCTTCTAATGCTTCTATGATTTTCATTGCAGAAATTTTTGGTGCGCCTGTCATACTTCCCATAGGAAAAGTACTTTTTATAATATCTACAGGATGTCTGGTGGGTTCTACTTCAGAAACCACTGTAGAAATTAGCTGATGCACTTGTTTAAACGAATATACTTTGCACAATTCCTCAACTTGTACACTTCCTTTTTTGGCAGTTTTAGACAAATCATTTCGTACCAAATCTACAATCATCACGTTTTCAGAACGTTCTTTTTGATCTCTTGCTAAATCAGATGCAATTTTATCATCATCAACCTTACTTCGCAAACGTTTTGCAGTACCTTTTATCGGTTGAGAAATAATTTTTGTTCCCTCTTTTTTTAAATATCTTTCTGGTGATGCAGACAATAAATACTGTTCATCAATTTTTAAAAAAGTAGCAAAAGGGGGTTCAGAAATTTTGTCTAAATGACGATAAACTTCTAATGGATTTATAGTTGCATTTTCTACATAAAACTCTTGACAGAAATTTGCCTCATAAATATCGCCTCTACGAATATGGTCTAAAATTTTGGCTACTTTTTGGTGGTATTTATCTTTATGAATTCTGAGTTTTATTTTAATGTCTGAATTTGATTTTTTAGGTGATATAGATGTTTCGGCAAACTCAGTTTCGACAGGCTCAGTTTCGACAAGCTCAACTTGACAAATAGTTTTAAAATCATCTTCTATTTCATCTTCAAGCATTTTTAAATACTGAAATTCAATTGTAGCATTGCGAATAAAAATGAGTTTTTGAGGTTGAAAGAAAAATAAATCAGCAAAACCCAATCCATCAAAATTAGCAGAAGAAAGTTGTTCTACATCATTTTTTACATCATAAGAAATGTATCCAAAAATATAATCTTTTGTAATGGTTTGATATTCTTTTAACTTTTCAAAAGCATTCTCGTCATCTGTTTTTATGGATGTAAATTCTTCAACCGCTAACGCACAATCAAACGAAGAATATTGTTGTTGATAGTTGTTCGAATCTAACCAAATAGTAGTGTTAAATTGTTGAGACCAAACAAGTAGTTTCTGTTTAAAATCATCAATTTCATCAACAGAAAAAGTACGAATTGTTCTTTGCATAGTTGACGTAAAAATACAAATCTTATCTAGTTAAAAAACTATTTATTTTTTTAAGGACGCCTTGTTTTTTTAAGTTATTCTGTTTATCAAATAGTTACAATCAAATCTTGGTTCTTGTGTCTTTTATCAAACAATAATAAAAAACAATGGTATATTTACAGTATGGAATTATTATTTTTAGGTTTAGCAGGTGGTTTAGGAATCTCATATCTTGTTTATCATCGATTTTCTCTTACTAGAAAAAAAAGTTTGACTGAAAAACAGTCCGTTATTTTATTAGATAAAATAAAAAAAGTGTCGAAGCTAATCACTGTTGAAGGTGATTTTTCTGAAATTTATCACCACGAAAATACCAAAGAAAAATTTTGGGGAATAGCCACAAGTAAGAAAAAAGCCATTGTTTTAATTCAAGCAAAAGCGCATATTGGATTTGACTTTAAGAAAATTAAAGTAGATGCAGATACTAAAAAAAAGGTCATTACTTTATCTGAATTTCCTTTACCAGAAGTAGTTTCTATTGAATCCGATATTAAATTTTACGATATTAGGAATGGATATTTGAATAAGTTTGATGAAGAAGATTTAACAGCTTTAAATAAGGAAGCTAAATCGCATGTTTTATCAAAAATACCTGAAAGCAATTTAATTCAACTTGCCAACAAAGAGGCTTTAGATGCTATTTTATTAATTGAAAATTTAGTAGGAACTATTGATTGGAAGTTAGATTATACAGCTTTAGAAACTTCCTTTTCTGATAAAAAAATATTGAAGTAAAATTTTACTGCCAGATTTTTCGAACCTGAAACCCGAAACTTGAAACCCAAAACTATTAAGCATTCAACGGTTTTCCATCCCAAGCAGCTTTTGCAGCTTCTTTTACGGCTTCAGAATATGTTGGATGTCCATGACAAATGCGTGCTAAATCTTCTGCTGATGCTCTGTATTCCATAGCCACAGCAGTTTCCATAATCAAATCTGCAACACGTGCGCCCACCATGTGCACTCCCAAAACTTCATCTGTTTTTTTATCTGCCAATATTTTTACAAAACCATCAATATCGCCACTTGCACGAGAACGCCCTAAAGCTCTCATAGAGAATTTACCTACTTTATAATCGGTTTTAGCTTCTTTTAATTCGTCTTCTGTTTTACCAACTGCTGCCACTTCTGGCCAGGTATAAATAATACCTGGAATTAAATTATAATCGATATGTGGTTTTTGACCCGCCATGATCTCAGCTACTACAACGCCTTCCTCTTCTGCTTTATGCGCTAACATTGCGCCTTTCACCACATCGCCAATGGCGAAAATATTTGACACATTCGTTTGCAAATGATTGTTTATAACTATTTGTCCTTTTTCAGTAACTTTTACACCAACTTTTTCTAATCCTAAACCTTCAGTATAAGGCTTACGTCCAACAGCAACTAAACAATAATCGCCTTTAAATGCTACTTCTTCGCCTTTCTTGTTGGTTGCTTTTACAAGAATCTCATTGCCTTTTCTTTCAACCGAAGTTACACCATGGCTTGTATGAAATTTCATTCCTTGTTTTTTCAACACTTTTTGTAATTCTTTGGAAACATCAGCATCCATAGTAGGTGTAATTTTTGGTGCATATTCAATCACTGAAACATCAGCTCCTAAACGTTTGTAAACAGAACCCAATTCTAGTCCAATAACGCCACCACCAATTACGATTAAATGCTTTGGAACTTCTAGCAATTTTAAAGCTTCTGTTGATGTAATAATACGTTCTTTATCTATGTTAATGAAAGGCAAAGTGGAGGGTTTTGAACCAGTTGCAATAATAATATTGGTTCCTTCAATGACTTCTTCAGTACCATCATTTTTTGCAATATT
>JBMYWO010000050.1:0-12160 GCA_049607505.1 Polaribacter sp. | reverse complement strand
AAGTGTTGAGTTTGATTCTATGTATTTTAATGAAAGAATTACCAAAATAGAAATCAAGGAAAAACAAGGAATAAAACTTATTGTTGGTAGATACGATACATCTACAAGAAATGAAGATTTAATTTTACATTCAGATTCAAAAAAAGAAACTGGAAATAAAGTTCCTAAAACCAACACATTCCCTTTTGAGTTAGGAGAAAACGAAGCGGTAATTAGTTATAAAGAAGGAAACAAAACAAAGTATTATAAAATAAAAAATATCAAACAAACAGAGACAGATTTTTATCCTTAACATTAAAAAGAACTCATATTCCGATAAAAGCAACCTCTTTAGGTTGCTTTTTTATTTTTGGCACGCATTTTGAAAATACATAAGCATAACCATAAAACGAGAGCTTATGAAAACTTTAAAATTACTTTTCGCATTTATTATTTCAGGAGTAGTATTTAGCTCATGTACCGTAGTTGAAAACAATTACCACGAAGAGATAGGAATTTCTTTAGAAGAAGTTGTTTCAGGATATGATTTATGGTATGTAGATTATCATAGAACTACTGGAAATGGAGACATCCCTTATGTTTCAAAAGCATTTACACTATCATTTTTAAACGGAATATTATACGCAAATAATAATATTGCAGATATTGGTAGAACAGGAAATGGTTTAGGAATTGATGTAGGCACTTATTATACAGACGGAGATGTATTGAGTACAAATCACGATTTAGATGGAAGAAATAATTTTGAAGTAATCCAAATTTCATCCAACGAAATTAGACTGTACAATTACAGAGAAAATGTAAACTATTACTTAATAGGATATCAAATACACGAATTTGATTATGACAAACTATTTTATGAAAACATAGAATATTTTTTGCAAGAATACATTGCTTGGGAGCAAGTAGAAAGAAGTATCGCAGGTGCTGCAAATGAATTTGACAACGAAACCTTCTTGCAATTTACACCAGAAAATATTACCACTTTTTATAGTTCTACAGATGCATTTGGTACGAATATTGATACTATACAATGGGATTTTATAGGAAGTTATGAAGTATTTGATGTGGTAGGATATGAAGACTTAAAAATTTTAACACTTAATTATGACGGCGGATATATAGAAGAATTTGAGTTAAGCGTTATAAATGACGAAAAGATACTTTTGTATCATATAGATTCAGAAACAACCTATAGTTTTTTAGGAAGAGGATTTGTACAATATTTAAAAGCAGGAAAGTCAAAATCATCTGTAAGGAATAACGGTAGAAAACGTACTAAAGTAAAAAGGAAATTAAAGATTAGACGAAATTTAAAATAAAGTTTGGTTAGTTGATTTTCGGTTGGTTATCTCATAATGCCAATCGGAAGAGAAACCGCTCTGAAAAGAGCGGTTTTTTCTTTGTTAATAATTGATGAAAACTTCACATTTTAAAAATATGATACAACACGAAGTTTTTATAATCTTGCTATTTCCTGCCTTTCGTCTATGTTCAAGATAAACTGTAGTAGGAATCTCATCAGCAGAAAATAATAGAATACAAATGAAACAAACAGCATTTATAACAGGCGCAACATCGGGTATTGGAAAAGCCACAGCAGAACTTTTTGCAAAAAATAATATCAGATTAATTCTCTGCGGAAGAAGAGTAGAGCGTTTAAAAAAACTTCAAACAGCACTTTCAACAATAACACAAGTTACCACCTTACAATTTGATGTTTCTAAAAGAGATGAGGTTGAAACTGCCATAAAATCAATTCCAGAAAGTTTTAAACACATAGACATTCTTGTTAATAATGCAGGAAATGCACACGGATTGTCAACCCTTCAAGAAGGAAGTATAGATGATTGGGATGCGATGTTAGATATTAATGTGAAAGGATTATTGTATGTTTCTAAAGCCATTATCCCGCAAATGATAAAAAGAAATACTGGCTTTGTTGTAAACATAGGTTCAATTGCAGGAAAAGAAGTCTATCCTAACGGAAATGTATATTGTGCTTCAAAATTTGCCGTAAATGCTTTAAACAAATCGATGAGATTAGATTTGAATCAACACAACATAAGAGTGGCAGGAATTCATCCAGGATTGGTAGAAACCGAATTTTCCGATGTTCGTTTTAAAGGCGATACAGCAAGAGCAAAATCTGTATATACAGGTTATAAAGCCTTACAGGCAGAAGACATTGCAGATATTATCTATTTTGTAATATCAAGACCCTATCATGTAAATATTGAAGATTTGGTAGTCTATCCAACAGCACAAGCAAGTGCTACAATTTTAAATAAAAAGTCTCTTCCAAAAAGTATTTAGGCAATAATATTAGCAACTATTTTTTAATTTTTACTTTTTTCAATAGGAATAAATTCAAGGGCAACACCATTGATACAATGACGTTTTCCAGTCGTTTTTGGACCATCATCAAAAGAATGTCCTAAATGACTTCCGCAAGTATTACATTTTAGTTCTGTTCGTGCATAGCCAATTTTATAATCTACATCTAACTCAACATTGCCCTCAACTGCTCTATCAAAAGAAGGCCAACCTGTACCAGAATCAAACTTATGGTCAGAATTATAAAGAGCTGTTTTACAGGCTGCACACACATAGGTTCCTGCTTTGTAATTTTTATTTAGAGAACTTGTAAAAGGTCTTTCAGTACCCGCTTCACGCAAAACATAATATTGCATTTTTGTCAACTCTTTTTTCCATTCATTTTCAGTTTTTACAACCTTGTATGTTTTTTCTTTTTTAGATGTTGTCTGCGCTCTTCCAGAACAACTTGCTAAAATTCCGATGATAAATACTATAAAAATTTTGTTCATTTTTTAGATGTTTTGAGTATAAAGTGAATTATTTATGTAAGTTTTGACGAATAGTTGTTGTACAACTTACAGCAACATTATCCTCTAAAACGGGTCTATGTTGTTTGTAGTGGGTAAACTCATTTGAGGCTTCTCGTTTTCCCACACAGTTTGTCTTTCCGAAGGAATCTCGCATACTGTGATTCACTTTATGTGAGACCCTTACAGGGAGACAAACAGGACGGAGAGTTACAAAGTATCCTAAACACAAAACAATGTTTTGAATAAACATCGTTTTTTTCTTAAAAAAAACCATCATAAAAATATTTTTTTACTAAAGATAGAATACGTAATTTTATAAAATAACAAAAACTATTTTATTAGTGACTAGCGGTAACAAATTGTGTCCTATAAAAGTAGAACAAAAAATGAAATAAAAATGAAAAAAATAATTGTTTTAGTAGTAGCCGTTTTCCTATTTAGTGAATGTAGCACTGTACCAATTACTGGGCGTAAACGTGTAAATTTTGTTAGTGATGCGCAGGTTTTACCAGCAAGTTTTGCTCAATATAAAGGCTTTTTAGCAGAAAATAAATTATCTACTAATAGAGTAATGACCAACCAAATAAAAGAAGTTGGAAAAAACGTTTCTGCTGCTGTAGATCGTTTTATGAGAGCCAATAATATGGTAGCGGAAGCGAATTCTTACAAATGGGAATTTAATTTGGTGGAAGACAAAACGGTGAATGCTTGGTGTATGCCAGGAGGAAAAGTAGTTTTTTATACAGGTATAATGCCAATTTGTGCTAATGTAAATGGAGTAGCTGCAGTGATGGGGCATGAAGTTGCACATGCTTTTGCAAAACACGGACAAGAAAGAATGTCATCAGGTCAATTGCAACAATTAGGAGGAATTGCAGTTGCTTTAGGAACTCAAAATAAAGACCCAAAATCACAACAAATTTGGAATATGGCGTATGGTATTGGTTCTACTGTTGGAATGTTAGGATTTAGCAGAACACATGAAACCGAAGCCGATAAATTAGGGTTGGTTTTTATGATTATGGCAGGTTATGATGGCAAAGAAGCTGCCGAAGTTTGGGTAAGAATGAGCCAAAGAGCAGGAGGGAAGCAAGGGCCAGAATTTTTAAGCACGCATCCATCTAATGCAAGAAGAATACAAACCTTAAGAGATTATTTGCCAACAGCAAAAATGTATGCAGCAAAATTTAATAAACAAGCAACAAGCAATTGAAAAAATAAGAAAAGAAATAGTTTTCCTATATTGTATGCCGTTCGAAGAAAATTGAACGGCATTTTTTTTAAATAAAACGTTATGTTAATAAAAGGGGATAAAAAATTAATAAACGCTTGGGCATTCTATGATTGGGCAAACTCAGTATATTCATTGGTCATTAGTAGTGCTGTTTTTCCCATTTATTATTCTAACCTAACAGAAACTTTTGAGAATATTGATAAAAAAATTTCTTTTTTAGGAACACAATGGGATGCCACTACATTATACGATTATACATTGGCTTTTTCTTTTCTAATAGTTGCTTTTATATCGCCCATACTTTCTGGTATTGCCGATTATAAAGGAAATAAATTAACATTCTTAAAAAGATTTTGCTTGCTAGGGTCAATATCTGTGATGAGCTTGTATTTTTTTGAAGGAGAATCCACACTATGGATTGCCATTTTGTTTACAATTTTAGCCAGTGTAGGTTTTTGGGGAAGTGTTGTATTTTACAATGCGTATTTACCCGAAATTGCAGTACCTAAAGAACAAGATCGTGTAAGTGCAAAAGGATTTATTTTTGGATATACAGGTTCAATATTCTTACTTATTTTATGCCTTGTTTTTATTGAAAGTTATGAGTTTTTTCATATTACAAAAGCATTAGCAACAAGATATACTTTTCTCATTGTTGGTGTATGGTGGTTAGGTTTTGCACAATTTACTTACAGAAAACTACCCAATATTCAAAAGAATTATTCAAAAGACGAGAATATAATTTGGAAAGGATTTAAAGAATTAAAAGAAATTTTAAAAGAACTAAAAACCCAACCGTCATTAAAAGTTTTTTTAGTGAGTTTTTTTCTATTTAGTGTTGGTGTACAAACCATAATTTTGATGGCAGGAATTATTGGAACTAAAGAATTAGAATTAGAAACTTCTAGCCTAATAATTGCTATTTTGTTAGTTCAATTTGTTGCCATTTTAGGCGCAGCAATTTTTTCTCGTATCTCTAAAAAATGGGGTAATTTGTTTGCCTTAAAAACAACTATTGTTGTTTGGGGAATTGTTTGTTTGCTCGCTTTTTTTCTAGAAAAAGGAACAAATGCTGCCTACTATTTTTATGGTTTAGGAGCTTTAATCGGTTTAGTATTAGGTGCCATACAATCATTATCACGCTCTACATATTCTAAATTATTGCCAAAAACAGAAGATCCCACAACCTATTTTAGCTTTTATGACGTTACCGAAAAAATAGCCATCGTTTTAGGAATGTTCACTTTTGGACTTTTAAATTCCTTAACAGGTTCTATGCAGTATAGTATTTTATGTTTAGCAATATTTTTTATAGCCTCTTTCATTACTTTAAGTAGATTGAAAAAAACAGAACATGTACATTAATAAAATGTTTTTCGGATAAAAATAAAAACAAAAATCAATACAGAATACCCTATAAAAAAAGGAATAATCAATTCTTTTAGACCCACTACCAAGAAACAGCTAATGATTAATAATTGAAAACCCAAACCAAAAGTAGAAATTAGGGTCATAAACCAATTGGGAAGGGGTTTTCCATTAGAAGCCTCTTTATCTAACCAATAAATTATGGTATCAAAAACACCATAAAATAGTTTATAGAAAAAGAACAGCATATTTACATTTTTCTGTTTTTCCCCTACTAAAGCAGTGGGTGTAGTATCTTCAAAAACTCTGCTTGTAGTATCGCCCTTATATCTATTTTTAAGAATAGCGTAGTAATAATTGTACAAAGTTCCTTGCAATTGAAGACCAAAAAAAGCTAAGATAGTATATAAAAAAGAGACTTCTGTGATGCTCCAAAGTGTCATAAAAATGATGAAATTTAGAATAATATCAGCAACTGAATCTAAAAATCTACCCGTGTAAGAAGGTGTTTTTTTTACTCTTGCCAATTCGCCATCGGCAGCATCTAAAATTGATTTTAAAATTAAGAAAAAAGCAGCTACCCAATAATACCCTTGCACCATACAAAACACACCAATTAAACCCGAAATAGTAAATGCAATGGTTATGTGTATAGGCGTAAAAGGAGTGTTTTTTAAAGAATTTACAATGATTTTTGCAATCGGTCTGCCATAATCAGATACATCTAAAAATTGATATTCTTGGGGTAATTTTGACATAAGATAGAATATTTATACAAGGGAGCATGCTCCCTTGCAATAAACAAAATCTTTTTAGAAAATAAAATTAATTCCTAAAACTATATTTCTACCCATATTTAAAATTCCGTCAGATTTTAGACGAGATAAATGATGAATGTATTTTTTATCCAATAGATTATTGATAGAAATTGATGTTGAAATTCTTTTATTTCTTAAAATAACATCACCACCAAAACCAAGATTTAATAAACTATAAGATGCTGTTTCCGTTTCAAAAACACTTACGTTATTTTGCGAAAATGCACTTTGTAAATTCAAAGAAGTATAGCCTTGTTGCAACCAATTTTTAATATTGAATTCAGTTCTAAAGGTATTTTTCCAAGTATTGGCAGGAATTAAAGGTAGATAATCTCCATTTTGCTGTTTGCCAATTACGGTTTCAAAAGTACTTTCTAAATGCAACCAATCTAAAGGATGAGGGTGTAAATGCAATCCAAACTCACCACCATATAATTTTGCATTTTCTTGTACATAGGTAAAAACAGGATTGTCATCTTCAATTTCCCCTGTTGGAGTTATAAAAATATAATTGTTTAAATGATTGTAAAATCCGTTTGCAAACAATTCAAAATGCTCGGTTTTGTATTCTAAAGAAATATCAATTTGAGTATTTTTTTCGTTTGATAAATTACTATTCCCTTTTTCAAATCGGTTTGTTCCGTGATGAACTCCGTTAGAAGTTAATTCCGCCAAATTAGGTGCTCTAAAACCTGTTGCTAAATTAATTCTTGTAGTAAAAAATTCAGATAAAGAAGTTTTATATCCTATTGAAGTAGTAAAACTACGGTACGATTTATCAATAGCATTAAAAATATGCGTATCATCATCATGCACAATTTCGTGTCTTTCAGTTTCTATTCTTCGATTATCAAAACGGATTCCTGCTTGTAAAATATTCTTTTTCCAAGTATAATTAGCAGTGGTAAAAACGCCAAAATCATTCATTGTTGCATCTGGGATTAAAATTTCTTCACCAAAATTTGTATTCGTTTGATGCAAGCCTTGTATGCCAGAAAGAATTTCTATATTTCCAATTTTTGGAAAATGATATTTTGCATTATATGTAAAAGTTTTCAACTTCATTCTTAAAGCAGCCTCCTCATGTTCTTCATGGTCGTCTTCATTTTCATGCTCTTCAAATTCTTGCCTATCATTAAACGTATATCCTAAATCAATGTCTAATTTAGAATTGCCAAAAAAGATATGATTATGTATACTTAAAATATGGTTATCAATGAATTGATACGGTTCTAACAATTTTTCACTTATAGATTGTTCTGTAATTCCTTCCGTTAAACCCAATTGAGAATTATTAAAATTATAACGCAATTCCGATGTAAATTTATTTTTAGAAAAAGCAATACCTGTTTTAAAATCCTTTTCTTTAAAACGCGTGTTGGTTACTCTTTGATTGGTAGGAATTTTATAATCAGAATGAAAAGTGTATGTGCCTCTTGCTAAAAACTTCCAATTTTCATTAGAAGATTTAAAACCCAAAGATGTATTACCTCCTAAAGTATTACTAAAAAGACGTTGATTGAAACTAATTTCTTTAGAATTATTGAATGCAAATTTTTCTGGGTTTAAATATAAAACGCCACCCAAAGCATCCGAACCATAGAGTAAGGAAGCAGGTCCTTTGATGACTTCTATACTGCTAATTCCTGCATCATTAATTCCTAAACCGTGTTCTCCTCCAAATTGTTGATTTTCAAGACGAATTCCTTGTGTATAAACTAAAACTCTATTTCCGCTCAACCCTCTAATCACAGGTTTTCCGATAGAAGTTCCTGTAGAAATTTGAGAAACTCCTGCAATATTTGTAATTCCTTCTGATAAGGTTATTGCTCCCGTTTTTTGAATGGATTTTGCATCTAACCGTTCCACTTTCATCACATTATCTGATTGTAATTTATTGAATGGAGTAGAAATAATAATCTCATCCATTTGAAAAGAAGATTCTTCTAAAACAATATTAAGTATCTGATTATTAGATTGAATTTCTACAATTTTAGACACTGTTTTGTATCCTAAATAAGTAAAAGTCAATTTTATTTTACCATTTGGAATATTATTTAAAACATAATTTCCATTTTCTTTAGAGGTCGTTCCTTTATGAATTTCTGTTGCATAAATTTCTACGCCAAATAAAGGATTATTCTTTGTAGTTGTTATTTTTCCTGAAATACTATTTTGGGCATTTACAGAAAATACTGCTACTAAAAATAGCAGCTTTATAAATGTTTTCATTGATTTTTATTTTACTGATTTATGATTCTGATTTGTCATTGCGAATCACACTTTTTTGCGTGATGAGGCAATCTCATATTCAAAAAGGGGTTACTTCGTCATTCTTCGTAACGAGATAAAAGTTAAACAGTAAAATAAGGGGGTGCTCTAGAAGATTTTTTTGAGTGATAAACTTCCTTAAGAATTTGAGGTTTATCAATAAAAATAGTTGTGTAAAAATGGGTAGGAATAGCATCTATACCAGAAGAAAATTCATAAGAAAAGAAAGTAATCTGTTTATGAAATTCTTTACAATCTAAACTTTTTTTATGTAAATGATGTTCACTATCAGACATACAAACAGTATGCTCATGATTTTCTAAATCATGTATAACTTCTACTAATGTTGGAGTCGTCAACAGAAATAAAAGAAGAATACTTATATGTTGTTTAAAATTTTTAATATTTATTTAATTTTATAAATAGTTCCTTTTTTGGAATATTTAGAAAAACCTATTTTCACTGTAAAATCATACGAGTTTTTATGGATTTTATTTATTTGAATAAACATTGGGTCTTTCTGTAAATCGTTTTTTGGATTGATGTATTGCAAGGTATAAAAAAAATTGTTTTTCCATTGTATCAATAAAGTATCAATATTGTCTCCATATTTACTAATCTGAATGCTGTCTTTTCTAATAATCGTTTCTTTTACAAAATTTTTCCCAGCAGGAATTTCAAAAACGCCTTTTTTAAATCTGTCTGAATTGTCTTTTATTTCTGATTTGCAAGAAAAAAAGAGAAAAGAGGAAAGAAAAAAGACAAAAGAAAAAAGAGGAAAGAGGAAAGATAGACTCACTATATCTCTACTCTTTTTTCTATTTTCTTTATTCTTCATTTTAAATTCCAGTATAAGTTAGACAGTGTAATTCATCATTTAAAATTCATAATTAAACTCTATTTTACTTTGGATAATAATGTCAGATAAAACATTACTTAAATTATTTTCTTTTTCTACTTTGTCTAGTGATTGTTTTAGACTTTCAATATTTATAATTCCTTCAATACATTCCATATATTTTTCAACAACTTTTTCTACAGCAAATTGTTCAATTGCCCCTTGTCGTATATTTTCCTTTATTTCGTCAATTGGTAAATTTGTTTTTATTACAAATGTGATAGGGAATTTTTCAAGTTTGTCAATGTCTAAAAAATATTTTTTAACATCTGTTGTTTCTGTTACTTGAAAGAATCTACCAAGAGGTTTCATTACAAAATCAATCCCTCCATCATTCGCATTTGTTCTACCAGTTTTGTACAGTTTTAAACTTTCTTCTTTAATAGCGTCAATTGAAAAACCAAAAAATACACTTTGCTCCTTGTAATCATTTTTTAAGATAGAATAACTTACAATCTCAAAAATACGAGCATCTACATTTGGCTCAATAAGAGATATTATAAATTCCTTTATTTTTTTAGGATGTTCTTTTTGAATTGTTTTAAATTGTTCGCTTGTTTTTATAAAATTATCAAAAGCACTTTTTTTAATTTCCACATACTTATTAATAATTTCAATGATAGCTTCTGCAATGTTAAAAGTCTCTTTATCAGCTTTTACAATTAATAATTTTTCATTAATCCAGTACCTTTTAGATTTGACTATTCTAATAATAGGGATATAATCACAGGTTAAAAAAAGCTTTTTAAATTCTTGATTCATTCTATGATTTAATGCGTGATTTTGTAGTTTAGTTCCAAAAGGTAATTCTCTTTGCCTTTTTAGTAAGTCAGAAAATATTGCACCATTATATTTTGAATACCCTCTTTTTTCATGAAACCCTTTTTTGATATAATCTTCAATTAAAGCATATATTGCATAAATATTTGCAAAACTCCCTCTTGATTTTGAACTTCTATTGGCAGAAACAGTTTTAATGTTTAGATACTGAATTAACTCACTATTTTTGAAAATTTGTTCAGAATTTTCTGCGAAGTATTTCTTTAATATTTCTTTTATTATATCTGTAAAGTTGTGCTTCATATTTTTGTTTTTTTACTAAAACAAAGTTTGCTGTACAGAATTTTTAATTTGATAAGATTTAGGCTTAGGTCTTAAATCTTCTCCATTAAAATTTAGTTTTTCTAAAACTCGTCTGATTCCAATTTTAGAATATTCCTTATTTATTTCTATTCCAATAGATTTTCTATGTAAAGATTTAGCAACATAAGAAGTAGTAAAAGTTCCAGAAAATGGATCAAGAACAATATCTCCCTCATTAGAACTTGCTTTTATAATTCTTTCCAAAAGCGTTATTGGTTTTTGAGTAGGGTGATTTTCATATTCATTCATTCTATATCTAACTCTTGAAAAATCCCATACATTTCCAGGAACTTTTTTTGTGTTGTATGGTTGAGGTGGTTTTTTACGATAATCAATTAGTTTTCTTTTTGCCCCAGTTTTAGCTTCAACTTCTATTTCACTTGAATTAAATGTATATTTATTTTTATCTTTTACACAAAATAGAATTGGCTCATACATAGATCCAAAAAAATTTTTGGCTTGCACTCCAGAACTGTCATACGACCAAATAATCCGTGAGAGAATATTAATTTTATTTCTTAAATAAAGATCAAAATAAGGCATAAATTGAGTAGAAGTCATTATGTAAAAACTACCAGTATGTTTTAGTTTTTTTAAACAAAGGTCTATCCATTGATAACTCCATTTTAAATAATCATCATCATTTTTCCATTTATCTTTTAAACCATTAAAATCTTTACCAATATTATAAGGTGGGTCAACAAAAATTAAATCGATACTATTGTCTTCAATTTTATTTTGAAGTACTTCAATCACATCTCCTTGATATATTTTATGGTCTTTATTTCCAAATTCTTTCATTAAAATGTTTTTATATTTTGTTCGTATTTAAACTATATTCCCGTATAATTAGATGGTGTAATTGCTTTTAATTCTTCCTTAATTTTTTGCGAAACCTCTAAAGTATCAATAAAATTTGCAATTATTTTTTGATTGATTTTCTCATTCGTTCTTGTCAACCCTTTTAAGGCTTCATACGGATTTGGATAGGCTTCACGCCTTAAAATTGTCTGAATGGCTTCTGCAACAACCGCCCAATTATTTTCTAAATCTTGTTTAAACTTTTCTTTGTTTAAGAGTAATTTATTCAATCCTTTTAAGGTTGATGTAAATCCAATAATGGTATGCCCAAAAGGAACACCAACATTACGTAAAACTGTGCTATCCGTCAAATCTCGTTGCAAACGAGAAATGGGTAATTTAGCAGAAAGATGTTCAAATATTGCATTGGCAATTCCTAAATTTCCTTCAGAATTTTCAAAATCAATGGGATTTACTTTGTGTGGCATTGCAGAAGAACCTACTTCCCCTTTTTTAATTTTCTGCTTAAAATAGTCCATAGAAACATACGTCCAAAAATCTCTATTTAAGTCTATGATAATGGTGTTGATACGTTTTAAGGTGTCAAACAACGCAGCCAAATGATCATAATGTTCTATTTGTGTGGTTGGAAAAGAATGCTGCAAACCCAATTTTTCTTGTACAAAAGAGGTTCCAAAATCTTTCCAATCAATTTTTGGATAGGCAACTTTATGGGCGTTAAAATTACCAGTTGCACCGCCAAATTTTGCAGCACTTG